>CANHCC010000062.1 GCA_947459115.1 Bacteroidota bacterium
ACCCGTTATTGATGGGATTTATCGTGGGGGGCTGTAGAGACAGGGCATGCAGTAGAGACAGGGCATGCCCTGTCTCTACTGCATGCCCTGTCTCTACAGCCCCCCACGATAAATCCCATCAATAACGGGTTGATATTTTTCTGCAATTATTTTTCGTCTCAATTTTTGCGTTGGGGTTAATTCCCCTCCGCTTTGTGTCCACTCTTCCATGAGAAGGGCAAAATGATGAATCTTTTCGGTAGGGGAGAGTTGACGGTTGGCAGCTTTAATTTCTTCGTAAATGAGATGCCGAATTTCAGCATTATTGGCATGAAATTCTTCCGCTTTTAGAGGAGTGCCTTTGCGTTTAAATGCATCCAATATGGTCTCTTGCTCACATACGATTAAAGCAGCGGGATGGTCCTGATATTCTCCAACAACCATTACATTTTGAATGTATCGGGATTCTTTCAGCAGATTTTCAATGGGTTGAGGGGCGATATATTTCCCGGCAGAATTTTTAAAAATTTCTTTTTTGCGATCCGTGATTTTTAAGAATCCCTCTGAGTTTATATAGCCGATGTCTCCGGTATGAAACCAGCCTTGTGTATCTATCACTTCCCGGGTTTGAGCTTCATCCAGATAATACCCTTTCATTACACCCGGACCTTTCACCAGAATTTCGCCTGCCATATCGGATTCAGATTCTTTATGAATATGTACCTTACAACCTTGTATTACTTTGCCGACGGTTCCAAATTGACAACTTTCTTTTTCAAAATAATTCACAGCAACCACAGGGGATGTTTCAGTCAGGCCATAGCCTTCTACGGCTTTTATGCCTGCGGCCCAAAATACTCTGGATAATCTGGGTTGAAGGGCAGAACCTCCACTTACAATTGCTTTGACATTTCCTCCCAATGCAGCCTGCCATTTTTTAAATACCAGCTTCCTTGCCAGCCATAATTCCGCTTGGTAAATAAAGTTACGATTTTGGTGTAACTCATATTTATCTCCAACCCGGAGAGACCAATCAAAAATGCTTCTGGATAGACCCTTAAGTAGCATGCCCTTCTGGAGTATTTTATCGTAAACCTTTTCCAGCAATCGGGGTACCGTTGTAAACACATGGGGTTGAACTTCTTTCAGGTTGTCGGATATCTTATCCATTCCTTCGGCAAACCAAATACTCACCCCTTCGTGCATAAATAAGCTGCTACACATCCGTTCCAGAATATGGCATAGAGGTAAAAAGCTCAGAGCCCTGCATCCTGCCTGCACCGGCATAAAGGGCGCATTGGCTTTAAAGTTGCTGATAATATTGTCATGGGAAAGCATAACCCCTTTGGGCGTGCCGGTGGTACCGGAGGTATATAAAATGGTGGCAATATCCTGTGGCTGTATTTGATTCATTCGGGCATACAGCGCGCTTAAGGATTCAGATGCTGGGGTTTCTATAAATGATGCTAATGATTTACCATTTTCTGCTGCCTGAAAACTAATAATCTGTATATCGAATGGCACCTGCTCTTTTGAGGATTCTAATCGCTTGACTTGATGAGAAGTCCCTGTGAAGACTGTTCGTATGTCCGCATGGATTAAAATATGAAACAGTTCTTTGTCCGGTAGGGTAGGATATATGGGTACGGTAATTCCGCCTGCCATTTGGATGGCGTAATCGGTTAAAATCCATTCCGGGGAATTGCCGGCCCAGATCCCTATTCTGTCTCCTCTTTGTAAACCATTTTGCATTAAGGCCGCTGCCAGGTCTATTGTTTTTTTGATGGCCTCCTGAGGAAAAATCTTAACCCATTGTTCATTCCGTTTACTGGCTAAAATTGGAAATGTCGGCCATTTGTCCTGGAAATGGAATAGGATGTCAAACAATCGGGAAACTTCCTCATGGGGTCGCTTGTATTGCATCATGATTTTGATGTTTTATGAAATACCAGACAGACCCATCTGTCTTCTACGCGCATTTTGGAAAATATCAATCCTTCAGTTTCAAATGCCTGTTTAAGCAATGGAACATCCTCCTCAAAAAAGCCACTTAGCAGTAAAAATCCATCTTCGGACAAATGCTGGTTTAAAGAGGCTTTCAAATCCAGAAGAATATTTCGGTTGATGTTGGCGAAGATGAAAGGAAAAGTATCTGTTTCCGGAATTAGATCAAGGGTTCCGGTTTTAAATTGACATAGGTCTGAGACCACATTTATTGCGGCATTTTCTGTGGCATTTTCTGTGCACCAGGGCTCAATATCAATTCCAATGATTGAGGATGCTCCCATTTTGGCAGAAAGAATGCCCAATATGCCTGTGCCTGAGCCCAGATCCAATACCTGCTTTCCCCTGACCATTTCCTCCGTGACCTCTTGAATCATCAGTCGAGTGGTCGGATGATGTCCTGTCCCAAAGGACATTTTTGGTGTAATGAACAGGGTATGGGAAAATCCATTTTGAGGCGTTTGACCCTGGGGTAGAATTTGTACCAGGTTTTCTATGAAAACAGGTTCGAGAGAGGCTTCCCATGCGGCGTTATAATTCACCGGAGGCAAAATCTCAATAATAATTTCTTCTGGAGATAGTCCCAAAGTTTCCTCAATCAAGGTTTTCCAATCTTCTACCGGCCATTCTGATTCATGGCAATAGGCTTTGAGGCCTCCCGGTGATTCCTGGAAGGCCGAAAATCCAAATTCGCTCAGTAAGGCTGTTGCCAGGTCTTTTTCTGTCTCCTCCAACAAGGGGATAAAAACTTCATAGGTTGATTCCATGTTATTTATTTCTACAACCGGCGAAGCCCCGAGTTGGGGTGTAACAAATGGTAAAATCTGCGAAGCCCCGGCTTTGATCCAGGTAAATCGTAAAATCGGCAAAGCCTCGAGCATCCGTGAGGTGCCAAAGGCCGTTTGCATTGGCTAGACCCGGATTTTGTTCCTTAAACACCAGCAAATCGGCAAATCCCTCCACATTGTCCACATAAACCCGGTAATCTGCAAATCCGGGGGAGGTTTCGATGTATACAGAACCATACAGTTTGCATAAATCGGGGATTTCTTTGGTTTTTTTAGACTTTTTGAGAACAAAACCAGCGCTGAAAGTTAAAGATAGAATCGCCAGGATGCAGAATTTTAGGAATACCTGTTTTTGAAAAAAACTCATGTAAAGTGTGTGAATAAGGTGGCTTTTTTATTTGGAAAACTTAAAATTAACAATAAAATTTAGTTTATAATGTCAGCAATATTTGTTAATTTTACTTTCTAAATTTAAAAGTGTCTTACCTTAAACCGGCCTGGTTGCAGGAGAATGTTTATGAAAAAATATATTACCCTATTGATTCTAACTGTCTTGATAATAATCAAAGGACAGGCTCAAAATACGATAACGCCCTATGCGTTTATCACCAACAATCTTTGCGCAGGGAGCACGATAGAGGTTCCTTATGGGGTAACCGGAACTTTCAATACCGGCAATATTTTTACAGCGCAGTTGTCCGATGAGTTCGGTACTTTCAGCACCTTTACAAATATTGGAACAGTATCCCTAACTTCTTCAGGAACAATTAATTGTACCATACCTAATACCATTAACACCAGTGCAAATTATTTGATCCGTGTAATCTCAACGAATCCCCCAATCACAAGTCCTGATAATTTAATCCCATTAACTTACTTTGCCAGACCGGATGCTCATTTTGTCATAAACTCTCCCCATAGAAGATTCTTGCAGGGAAGTTTCATCGGTGTTAATAATTTGTCAACCAATCAGTTCTTGTGTAATTGGGATTTTGGTCAGGGTGCCACTCCCGGTACGGATTTCTCTTGTGCTCCCGGGCCATTTATTTATGGTTCTAATGGTACTAAATTAGTCAAGCTTGTTGTCACAAGTGCGTTTGGATGTTTAGATAGTTTCGAACACGCTCCAATCGAGATCTTTGATTGCAATCCTGCCATCGGTCCTAATGCCATTCTTGTTACTGGTACTGTGAATTGGGTTCCAAATGGAAGTCAAGTATGGGTTTGCTCCGGTGGTGTTTACAACACGAACAATCACAACAATCAAACTATTTTCGTTGAAGCAGGTGGCCAGGTGAATATGGATGGTGGCGCTAATAATATTTTATACGTGAAGGCCGGTGGGGCTGTTTCTTCAACTGCCCAAGGGACCAGTCATACTTATATTTATGAAACAGGTGCCTCTATTACCAATCATCCCTCCTCAAATCATGCATTTTACAATTGTCCGGGGCTTACCTACAATTATTGTGCGGCACCTCTAAATGGTTGTTTTGTAACGGCTCCTCAAGCGACAATTACGCCAGGAGGTCCAACTACCTTCTGCATCGGAGATTCTGTTTTGCTAACCGCCAATGCAGGTAACACCTATTTATGGAGTAATGGAGCTGTTACTCAAACCACCATGATTCATTCGTCCGGAACTTATGATGTTGCGGTGACTTATTTGAATGGTTGTACCCGGATATCAGCGCCAGTAACCGTATCTGTTAATCCACAACCCGTTGCTGTGGTAACTTCTTCCCGGTCCTTGGCTTTTTGTACAGGAGACAGTGTTATCTTATCTGCAACCGCCGGTATGACCGATTATCTGTGGAGCTCTGGTCAAACTACTCAGACGATTTCTGTTTTGGCAACCAATACATTTGAGGTTGCTATAACCAACGCCAATGGTTGTAAAGACACTTCTGCAGTGGTTTCGGTAGATGTTAATCCAATTCCGGGCATTTACGCTTCGGGTCCAACATCCTTCTGTAGTGGAGATAGTGTAGAATTGGCGACTGATCCAGGAGTATCGTACCTATGGAGCAATGGGGCTACCACTCAATCCATCTGGGTTCACAATACCTCCACTTTAACCGTTCAGGTTACCGGCTCAACAAATTGCACCCTGCCTTCCCTTCCTGAAGTTGTGACAGAATGGAATTTGCCCGTGACGACTGTTCAGAGCAGTGGTCCTTTGGTATTTTGCACAGGAGGTTCAGTAATCTTGACCTCCTCTCCTGCTGCTTCCTATTTATGGTCTGATGGTTCAACCACTCAAACACTGCAAACTTCGGCTTCAGGTACCTTTAAAGTTATTTTAACGGATGCGAATCTTTGTGTTGATTCATCTTCAATTATAACGGTAACTGTAAATACGCTTCCGGATTCAACCATAACCCCAGATGGTCCACTTACCTTTTGTAGTGATATCAACCGGACTTTGACCGGGCCTGCCGGCATGTCAGAATATGTCTGGTCAAGTGGTGTCATGAACCAAAGTCTAACTCAGTCTATCACAGTCAATGCAAGTGGAACTTATGGTCTGACAGTTAGAGATGCAAATAATTGTCTTAATTCATCTCTTGTAAATGTGACGGTTAATCAAAGTCCTGTTCCAGGTTTGTCCTCCACGCGTCCATTGACTTTTTGTGAAGGAGATTCTACAATTTTGATTGCTTCCGGTGGTAGCAGTTATTTATGGAATACCGGAGAAACTACTTCTTCTATTAAAGTAGATACTTCCGGTGTTTATTCTGTTCAGACCACAACATTTGGCACCTGCACCTCAACACCTTTGTCCATAACCGCCACTCGTGTGCCGATGCCAATGCCAGTTATTACCTCTTCTGGAATGGATACCATCTGCTCAGGTGAAACAGTCACGCTTTATGGAAATGGCGCACAGCATTATAGCTGGAGCTTTGGTTCTTCCTTAGACTCTGTTGTTGTATCCAGTAGTAAAATCAATTTTACCCTTACGGGTTCAAATGGTCCGAACAATATGTGTACCGTCACAACAGCGCCTTATACGGTATTTGTCGCGCCTAAGCCCAACATGTACTACACCAGTGCTAAATTGACCAAATGTCCGGAAGACTCTGCTGTATTTACCCTGTCCCCTGTTGTAAATGTTAATTATCAGTGGCATTTAAACGGAGCCCCTGTCGTAGGAGAAACGGGATCTATATTTAAAACATCTGCCACTGGGTCAGTCTATTTGGTTGCTACAAATGAGTTTAATTGTTTTGATACCTCTGCTGTTAAAACTATAGTGGATGATTTGTTGCCTAAGCCAACTTTAACTTACGATCCAGCCTTGTATTATATGTACACAAATGATCCTACCTTCGTAAACTACCGTTGGACACGGAATGATACTATCCTCGCAGGTGTAACCGGTAGTACATATACTGCCCAGGATAATGGCGTACATAAGGTTTGGGTGCGTTCTCAGAGTGGTTGTTATACTGCTTCAGATCCATTTAGTTATACCTGGGTTTCTATCGAAAACATGATTCCTGTTAGCAACTGGAAAGCTTTCCCGAATCCCGCTAGCGATTATATCCGTATCACCACCGAAGGAGAAGATGCAGACTTTGTTCTGACAGATATGCAAGGTCGTGCCCTTCGGACGGGATTCATTAGCGGAGTGGGCGAAGTGATGGTACAAGATTTACCTGCCGGTGTATATCATCTGAAGGTGACTTCCGGAAACCGTCTGGCACAATTTAAGATTCAGGTGATGCATTAATACTATTTAACAGATATTAAAAAAGCCACCTTCAGGTGGCTTTTTTTTTGAGTATTGAATCTCAAAATTGAACTTATCAGCTTTTCTAATGAAGATTTAGTACTTGAGAATATGCTTTAAATGTTTGGATTTTTCCCGGCTGCTTATCACTTCTTTACCATTGGTTAGCACGATTTTGAAGCGATTGCCAAACCAGATAACGATCTCTTTTACTTTTGAAAGGGAAATAATGCAGGCTCTATTAATTCTGAAAAAATCATTTTGAGGGAGTTTCTTTTCAAAATGATCCAGGGTTTGAGAAACGGTGTAGGTTCTGTCTTTAGCATAAATAATGGTAAACCGTTCTTCTACCTCAATACAAATTACATCATCATAATCGACGAGTTTATAGCGGTCCACTGTGGGAATGGGGATCTTATTAGAAAATTGGAAAGACCCTGCAGCTTCCATTTCCTGAGCAACCTTATCGATATTTTTTAGATTCGCTTCAGCAAATCTACCTCTCGGATTTTGTTGGATTTTTTCTAAGGTTTGCTGAATACGCTCAGTACTGAAGGGCTTCAGTAAATAGTCAATCGCATTGAGTTCAAAGGCATTGACGGCATATTCGTTGTAGGCAGTGGCAAAAACGATGTATGGAATTTTACCCGGCGCAATACTTTGCGCAACCTCAATCCCGGATAACCCCGGCATTTCGATGTCCAGAAAGGCGATATCAGGTCTTAGTTTTTCGATATGCTCCAGAGCATCTAATCCATTTTGAGCTGTATGTACAATTTCTATATGCTCAAACTGACCCAGCATGCGTTGCATTTTGTTTCTGGCTGGTGCTTCATCGTCGGCGATCAACACCCGGTACTTATTTTTCATGTCTTTTCTTTGGTAAAGTGAGTGTTACTCTTGTCCCATTTCCGGTATTTTCAAAAGTCAGGATATCTGAGTTACCATACAAACTATGTAACCTTGAATGGATATTATTAAGCCCTGTACCCATTGATATCCTGTCTGAACGGATACCAGGCCCATTATCCTCGATTATAGTTTTATAACGATCTCCCAAGTCAATAATGCGAATGGATACGATACCTTTGGTGAGGATTTTGGCGATGCCGTGTTTAATACAATTTTCGACAATAGTTTGTATGACCAGTGCCGGGAGTTCACACTCTTTGCAGGTCTCTTCTATCTCTATTTTTACCTCCAGGTTTTCTCCAAACCTGAATTCTTCAATTTCCAGGTATTTTTTTACTAAAGTCATTTCCCCTTCCACCGTCACAAAATTTTCTCCGGAGGTTCTCAGCGTGTAGCGAAAAATAAACGCGAGATTTTCTACTGCTTGTTCAGCCATTTCCGGGTTGTCATGGATTAAAGACGAAATGGTGTTTAGCGTATTAAAAAGAAAATGAGGGTTAATTTGAGATCTTAGGGCAGTTAGATTTGCCTCCATTGTCTTCTGCATCAACATCTTTTCATTTTCCAATAAGTATAAAATATCCAAGGTTAGCCAGATTTGAGTGCTTATCCGACGCAATAAATCAAGGTCTTCCAGGTTATATACCCCCTTTTTCTTTTTGCCTAAAATCAAAAGGCCTGCTTTTGCCCTTGAAAACCTTAAGGGTAGGGCAAGACTCCAATTGTGCTGAGCCAAAAATTGTTCATCCTCTGCCTTTAATGTAAATGGATTTAGTTCTTTGTTTGCTGACCAAAATAATTCAGGAAGCGCCAATCCCTTGAATACAGAAAGATAATGGGTATTGTCCTGCTCTGAAGAAGTCCCAAGCTCTTCCAACCAAAATAAGACCTCCTGTGAACCAAAATATTTTTTGATGTTCCCGATGGAGTCCTTGATTAAATCCTGGCTATGGGTATATCTGGGAATATTGGCGATGAAATGTTGAATTTCTTCGGATTGCCTGGGCTGAAAACTTACTCCAAGTCGATTAAATTTTGCTTTGGTCCTATGGTATAGGCCTCTGCCTGCCAGGAACACAACGATTAAGAGTAAAATGGTAATCCATTCAAGGTAAGGGGCGCCTGCGTATAAAAATTCAACAAGCCAGGATAATAAGAAATAGGCTAGAAATATGGTTCCGGAAAATAGCAGGTATTGTATGGTCCTTGTCAAGACAACCGTCGCTTTCCCAAATTTCAGACGGGAGGCGCTTAAGTCTAATGCCGGGAGAAACAGGGCCGGAAAACAAATTAATTCTGAGAGCGTGCAGAAATAATCCGGTAAATTGATGCTTCCCAGCTGCAGGAGCGCGATAAGAAGCATGGCTGATAAAGCGGTCAGCGCGAGGATTTTCAACCAGGGAAAATCCTTGATGATTCCTGATTCGCGTTCGGAGTTGATGAACCACAATCCATTTACTGAAATGAGGAAAATGCAAAAGTTTAAAATAGTTAAGGCGTGCTCTCTATAATCCTCAGATTGGAAAATAGAATTAACACACAGCGCCAGAAAACCGAAAAGGATTGACAGGTTGGGAAGAATTTTAACCCATTGGCGGTTTCCTGGCAAGGCGAAAAATGCACTAATTCCTATCAGGCAGGAAATCACACACCACGCTACAATAAATAGTTGTTCCTGGAATATGAGCATTGAAGGGAAGTCCAGGCGAATTCTCAAAGTTCGAAGGGCATACCAGGCAAAGGCAATCAGCGTGAATCCCAACACCGCAATAATGGGAAGATTCTTCTTAAAGCTGCCCTGAAGAAGTGGATAGAGAATCAAAAGAATGATTAGGGTAAAGAATCCTAAAAGCAGGGAGAGTAAGAACTCAATATTCCAGAATAAGGAACTAACGGTTGAGGTAAAAAAAGGCCTCCAGGCAAGGGGGACCAAAATTTGAAGATGCACGGGGTTAAATTGATTCGCATCGTCTCTTTCAACCTGATAAATCAATATTTTTCCCGGCGCAGATGCTTGCAAAATATTGTTCAATAAGGATTTGGATGGTACCGTTTGGTATTCAATACGTTTTAAAATATCTCCTGTCTGAATACCACTCCCGGGGGTATTCATGGCTACTTTAAACACCTGAAGCGCAACGGGCCCCTTCGGACTGTCTTTCCACTCAATCCAGTCCCAGGCTGGTAATCCGGTTTCGCCCTTTAATACAGGAAAGGCCTGTTCAGATTTCCATCTAAAGCAGGCCAGGAGTGTTCCCGCCAGGAGAATGAGGAGAAAAATCAGGTTTTTTGTGAATTTCATGTGTACCCTTCGTCAAAAATCGAAAATTTTATTGACAAGGCGTTGATTTAATTGAAAATAGACCTGTTTTTTACCCTTGCCGGAATAAAATTGTTTTCAATTGCCGGGGAAATGGAAGTACATTGACATGGATTTTGGGGTACTTCAATACCAGGGGAGAAGGTATGTTAGCGTAAGTTTTGAAATTTGAAGCGGTTTCCCTAACTTTGCATTCTTATTTCAATTTGGACTCATGATGCGGTCGGACGATATTCGGGAGTTAAATATTGAACTTCCAAAGTTGAAGAATGGAAAAAATGAGTTCCGTTTTGAAATAGGAAAAAAGTTCTTTACTCATTTTGAGTCTTCCCTGGTAGAGGAAGGAAGGGTAAGTGTCATCCTGGATTTATATAAAAGTCTAAATCAATTGGATGCACATTTTCGGTTTGAGGGCGAAATAGAATTGCTTTGCGACCGTTGCATGTTGCCCTTTGCTTATCCGGTTATTCGGGAACAAAGACTCATTTATGCTTACCGCGATTCGGGTATTCAGGAGGATGACTCTGAGGACGAAGTGATTTATATGGAGCCGAAAAATCACCTTCTGGATATTAGTCAGGAGGTATATGATTTTATTTGTCTGGAGGTGCCGATTCGAAAGGTGCCTGAATCCTGCAAAGAAGATTGCCCCAATAATCCATTAAATCTTTTGAAGGATAAAGGCATCATTGGGGAAGTTGAGGCATCTGAAGAAAATACCGACCCCAGGTGGGAAGCATTAAAGAAATTGAAATCTGATAATTAATCAAATTAATAACACAAGAGAAAAATGGCACATCCTAAACGAAAAATTTCCAAGACCCGCAGGGATAAGCGCAGAACACATGATAAGTTGACTTATATGCCGACTTATGTTGATCAGGTTTCCGGAGAAGCAACGCTCTATCATCGGGTTTGTCTGGAAAGCGGTTATTACCGTGGCCGTCAGGTCATGAAAGGTAAGGAAGAATAAATTCCGGTATGCGTATCGGCATAGATGTCATGGGTGGGGATTTTTATCCCCAAGCTCCCATAGCCGGTGCACATCTGGCTCTTTCCCAGTTACAAGAGGGAACCCGCCTGGTGCTGCTGGGGGATGAAACCCTAATTCGGGAAGAATTGGTCAGGCAGAATATTCAGCTTGACCTCTTTGATATTATCCATGCTTCCGAAATAATCGGTATGGATGAACATCCTGCCAAGGCTTTTACCCAAAAAACGGATTCTACTATTCACAAGGGTATTCGTTTGCATAAAGAAGGTAAATTGGATGCTTTCATCAGCGCCGGTAACACCGGTGCTATGTTGGTTGGTTCCGTTTTAGGCCTTGGAAATATTGAAGGCGTTATGCGTCCGACCATCGGTGCTTTATACCCTTGTAATGGTACCTATTCCATTGTTTGCGATGTTGGGGCAAATGCGGATTGTAAACCTGAACACCTCTCTCAATTCGCCCTTTTGGGGGCTGTATTTATGAAAGAAGTACTTGGGGTTGAAACGCCAAGAGTGGCCTTGCTGAATGTTGGGGAAGAAAGAACCAAAGGGAGTCAGTTAGCCCAGGCTGCATATGAACTTCTGGAGAAAAACAAAGGCCTGTCATTTATTGGGAATGCAGAGGGCCGGGACCTAAATGTTGGTAAGGCCGATGTTTATGTGTGCGATGGTTATACCGGAAATATAGTTCTAAAGTTTGCGGAATCGTTTTATGATTTGTTTCATGCACGCTTCCCTAATGATGATCTTGTGAGTTCATTTAATTTTGAAAATTATGGAGGCCTTCCCGTGCTGGGCGTGAAAGGTGTTTCTATAATAGGTCATGGCATTTCAACGCCCAGAGCGTTTGTTTCCATGATTAAAAGTGCGGAGGATGTGGTTAATTCAGGGCTGACCACGAAAATTGAAAATGCCCTGAAAGAATTTGTTCAACCCAGCTGAGCTGCTCTGAATTATGAAAATTACCGCAGCCATTACGGCAGTTGAAGCCTGGGTTCCTAAGGATGTATTAACCAATCAGGATCTAGAAAAAATGATTGATACCACCGACGCCTGGATTACAGAGCGGACTGGTATCAAAGAGAGGCATATTTTGAAAGGTCCTTACGGCCCTTCCGAAATCGCCGTTAATGCAATTAATCAATTATTGAAGAATGAAAATCTCGATCCCCTCGAGATAGATTTAGTCATATTCGCGACAACAACACCGGATATGGTGTTTCCCGCCACCGCTAATGTTGTTACGGATAGAATTGGTGCAAAAAATGCCTGGGGCTTTGACCTTCAGGCCGCCTGTTCCGGATTTATTTATGCCCTAACGGTCGGTGCACAGTTTATTGAAACAGGCTTCTGTAAAAAAGTGATTGTAGTCGGTGCAGATAAAATGTCTTCTATCATTGATTACGAAGATCGTAATACCTGCATCATTTTTGGAGATGGAGGAGGCGCAGTATTACTTGAGCCCAATACAGAAGGTTATGGTGTTTTGGACTCTATCCTGCATAGTGACGGCGCAGGAAGAGAATTCCTCCATATGAAAGCCGGAGGTTCTGCTAAACCAGCCTCAGAAGAAACTGTTAAAGCAAAGGAACATTTCGTTTATCAGGAGGGCAAAACGGTGTTTAAGTTTGCCGTAACCAATATGGCAGAGGTCGCAGCCAGAATCATGGAAAAGAACCACCTGACCGCGGACGATGTGGCCTGGCTAGTTCCGCATCAGGCTAATAAAAGAATTATTGATGCCACCGCCCAACGCATGGGCCTGGATGAAAATAAGGTGATGTTGAACATACAAAAATATGGCAACACAACCTCCGGTACAATTCCTTTGTGCTTGTGGGAATGGAAAGACCGCTTAAAAAAGGGGGATAATCTGATACTTGCTTCGTTTGGTGGAGGATTTACTTGGGGTGCGGTTTATGTGAAGTGGGCAATCTGAGTTAGGGATTGCACGGGTCTTTGTTTTAGACACGGATTACACGGAGATTTATTTTAGACACGGATTTCACGGATTACACGGATAATTATTTTAGACACGGATTTCGCGGAAGTCTGTTTTAGACACGGATTACACGGATTACACGGATAGCTGGTTTAGACACGGATTACACAGAGATTTAATTTAGACACGGATTTCGCGGAAGTCTGTTTTAGACACGGATTACACGGATTACACGGATAGCTGGTTTAGCCACGGATTACACAGAGATTTAATTTAGACACGGATTTCGCGGA
>CANHCC010000063.1 GCA_947459115.1 Bacteroidota bacterium
CTCAACACCGCTGTTGGCGGAACATTCACCACCACCACTGCGATACCTGTCAGGCTGCCGGGGCAAGGACTGCTCATGCTCACTAAGCTATAAGTAGTCGTTTGCATAGGCGTGACGCTTACCACAAAAGGATTTTGTGTAATACCGCTTACCGGAATCGTCGTCACCCCATTGGTATAGCTGAAAGACCAGGGACTATTACCCGTCAAAGCAAAGCTTAAGTTCGCCGCTTGATTTTGCGTGATTGTCTGGTTGCCACTCAGCGTTACATTCATAATCGGCGTAACGCTGACAACAGCTGTACCGCTGAGAGTACCTACCAAAGGATTAGTAACAGAGACCAAATCATAAGTTGTATTCAAACTTGGAGTTACGCTGAAAGTATAAAGTGTAGAAGTAATCCCATTTTGGGTAGTGGAATTAACCCCATCTGTCCAGGTAAGACTATAAGGTCCGGGGCCACCAAGATTAACTGACAGGGTTACCGGTGCACCGGCACAAACACTTGCAGAGCCGCTTAAAGATGCGGTAGGAAAACTATTGACCACAATAGGCGCACTACCAGATACACTGCCAGGACATTGATTCGCTACAGATACAGGAGAGTAGGTCACATCTGCTGTTGGCGAAACACTGACAACAAAAGGCGATGAAGTAATACCGGTTTGCGCGAACAACGAAGTTCCATCTGTGTAGGATACTGTCCAGGGAGAGACGCCGGTTAAAGCAAAACTTAAATTACTACTCTGACCCAGTAAGATTGTATTTGTACCACTTAGGGTGGCCGTTGGTGGGGTAGCAACTGTAACGATAGATGACCCGGACACAATACCCTGACATCCGCCCGAAAGGCTGATTAAAGAATAGGAGGTAGTGGCAGAGGGCGTAACAGAAAAAGTGAAAGGACTTGAGGTTATACCTGATTGAGAAAAACTACTTGATCCATCCGTCCAAGTCAGCGTCCATGGCGGTGTATTTTGAAGGGTAGCTGTAAGCACCGTAGAATTTCCGGGGCAAATCGTTTGTGCGCCGCTCAAAATTGCAATAGGTTCAATACATCCAAAATCAAATGCATAGCCATCGTAAGAGCCACCACGAAATTTTGTGATTGTGCCGGAGGGCGCGGGAAGTATTTTGAAATTTCCTGCACTCATATCAAAAACGGATGGATCACTAAAATCTCTAATCCGAATTTTTCCCTGGGTAGTGAGAATACCAGTTGGAATTGTCCAGCTATGGAAAGTTCGGTCTGCAGGAATAGGCTCGGCAATGAGAGTCCAAGAAGAACCATTGTTGGTTGAATAATCTATGCTTACCTGCAGAACACTTTGCGAAGACCAGCGAACGGCTCGGGATGTTCCTTCATAAAAAGATTCACCTCCGGTAGGGGTTAATAGAGTTATACTTGAGGGGGGAATTGTCCAGGTTGAATTACTCTGATCTACCAGGGTATTATCCGATGCATCCATTACCCTGACTAGAGCTCTCGTCGTACCTGAGGGACCAGCACCAGGTACAGTCCATGCAAATGTACCTGTCCCTGCTGCTGTGGGATCAATAACTAACAGCCAATTCGAGCCATTATTGGTGGAGTATTCAATTCGCAAATTAGATACATTCTGACTCGTCCAGGTAATATTCTGAATGGTTGAACCAGACCATGTCTCCCCGCCATTAGGCGTCAGTAAAACCAGGGACTTGGGTGCTGAATTATCTGATGCATAACCATCAAAGCTTCCGCCTCTAAACTTTGTAATAGTAGCACTAGGCTGAGGCAAAATAGTGAAGTTGGAATTACTTACATCTTCAATAGCATAATTCGTCCTATCCCTTAAGCGAATTAAACAATTGGTAGAATTTGAACCAGACGGTACAAGCCAGGAATAATAGGTTCGAACGGAGGGAATTGAATCATGTATCAGCGTCCATGCAGAGCCATTATTGGTAGAATATTCCAGTCGAAGATTTACTACACTTTGAGAAGTCCATCGGATCGGTCGTGCGGTTCCATTGTAAAACGATTCTCCTCCATTAGGGGAAATAACTGTTACAAACGCGGGTGGAATGGTCCAGTAACCATTACTGACATCAAAAAGAGTTGAATTGGTGGCATTAGAAACTCGAACCAGCATTGTCGTGGAGCCGGTAGTACCGGCACTAGGAACCACCCAAGGATAAGTACCAGTCCCGGCAGGATAGGTATTTTCAATTACAATCCAGTTTGAACCAGCATTAGTGGAATATTCAATTCTTACATTATCAATATTCTGGGTAGTCCAGGTAATATTCTGGGTAGAAGAACCAGACCAATTCTCTCCCCCATTTGGTGAATTTACAGTTACTGTTTTCGGCCTGTTATTATCGTAGGAATATCCGTCAAATGCCCCTCCCCTGAATTTTGTTATAGAAGCAGAAGGACTTGGATATAAGGAGAAAGGATTGTTCGAAACATCTACAACCGAATTGTTGGAATTATCCCAAATCCGAATCCGCATTTGATTGGAAAAGATATTATTGGGTGTAACCCAGGTATGAAAGCCTCGATTGGCTGCAATACTAGTAGCAATCGAAGTCCAATTACTTCCATTATTGGTAGAATAAAAAATATCAACATTATTAATTGAAGCAGCCGTCCACCGAATACTCACGGCGGAACCTCCATTATAGTTCTCATTGCCATTGGGACTGGTTACTGTAATCCCGGAAGGGGGAATGGTGAAGGTTCCATCACTCTGATCTGTAATCAGGGAGTTGGTACTGGAGGTAATTCGAACTCGACAAGTGGAAGACCCCAAAGGCCCTGCGCCCGGAACAGTCCAGGCATATGGGCTTGCCAAACCAGAATGACTTGAAACAATTAGATTCCAAGAGGAACCATTATTCGTCGAATATTCAATATTAACCGAGGTAACGCTCAAGGCGGTCCAGGTTATATTCTGCACTGTAGCACCTGCCCAAGATTCGCCTCCATTGGGAGAAGTCACTGTGATGGACTGTGCGCTTAGTAATCCGGCTAAGGACGACAGGCAGAAAAGGATGTAAAGTAACCTTTTCATAAGATTCCGGATTAGGGTGATTAGTTACAGCGATTGAAACGAACCTCGTAAACCTGCAACAAGGTCGTAGAATTAAAATTTGCAAAAGAAATTTTCCAATAACGATAAGACGCCTCTGGAAATATAAAATCTTGAAAAGCTGCAATGTTGACCGCCGGCGTACCAAATGCAACACCACTCCAAGGACCGGTGAGCGAATTACTACCTTCTAAAATGAAATCAGTTGCTGACCAGGAAGTACTGGTGTTAAAATTAAAAATTCCAACTCCATTTAAGCTGGTAATCGCTCCAAGATCTGCGATTGCCCAAGTATAACCTGTACTTGCTGTATTTTGAAATGTCGTGGTAGTATTTCCGTCAAATAAATTGCGGGGGTTATTGCTATTGGCATTATTATAGGAAGTATTGTTTTGGGACCAATTTGCATTTCCTGAAAGGATTGCAGGACTAGAACAGGCGGCGAAAACCTCTACTACGGAGCTGATTGTAGAGGAACATGCACCTTGTGTGGAGGTAAGGGAAACGTTATAGGTGCCAGGGGTAGCCCAGGAAACAGATGGAAGTGCGGAAGTGGATGTGCTGGGTGTACCAGAGGAAAAAGTCCATGAGTAGGAGGTAGCCTCAGAAGCAGGAGAAAATGGAGTTGCCTGATTAGGATTAATCACAACACCATTGGCTGTAATGGGGCTAAACTCTCCTGAAAATACCATCCTCGCCCCCCTCATAGTACCAAAATTACCTGGAGTAGATGTTCTAGTAGGTACAGATGAATAAGGCGTAGTACTTCGACTTGAAATTGAACCAGTAGAAGATTTTAAAAACAAACCTGCGGCACCAGTTGAACCGGTATTGGTTAAGGTCATGGCATTGGTAACAGTATTACTTCCGGATGCACCTGGCCAATGCGCTACATCCGCATATCCATTTGTATTTAATAAACCATCCCCATTTGTTCCCCTATAGGACCTACCCGCAACATTTCCAATCGTTACGACAACTTCATTTCCCATATCGTTCATGTTGATTAGTCCATAAAAGGATGCTCCGGCAGAATATTTTGAAGAGGAACTTGTTGCCTGAATTCCGACACGCAAAGGACCTGAACCCGCATCTCCTTGACTGACTGTGTTAGAACTACTCCACATATTGACGCCCGTTGGCGTAGTAACTACCTCTGTACCATTTTCTGTACCTGATAAAGTTGGTGAACTATTACTGTTTACAGTAGTACTTCCCCAAGCGTAATCTCCCAAGACAGCTGGCAGGGGCCCTCTGCACGCTTTTTCAAACTCTAATTCTGTAATTGGCCTTAACGCAGCCCAATCCAAATAAGCTAACATGTCGCCAAAATTCAAATGGGTAATACCTCGATCAGGCCTGGAGGTAGCATACACCCTTGGCACGGTTGAATTAGTACCGGCGGTTTGAACAATTATAGTATTACGACTCGGATTAACGCCCACCGTTGCATCTACACAGCTTTGCCCCACAACATTGGTAGCATTATTTACATGATTGGTTTGTTGAGTGTAGGTCAATGTATTTAAAAAGTCTGTGTACTGACCTTGAGTCATTTCATACTTCTGTAAATAAAAAGCTCTGAATCCTGTTGGGAATGATGCGCTATCTACGATATCATCCAGATTAATATCCAATCCTCCATCTCCATCAATGCGGATACGATCTGCTGGGGTGCTACTGGCATTCGTTAAATTAGCTGCTGCGCCAATATTCGGTGACATTAAATTGTCAATCGTATAGGGTAAATGTTGTGTAACTGCAAACAATGCATTGGACGAAGAGGAGTTTAACCCATTCCCATCCCCAATGGTAAACGGACCTCCGGGTACATAAACCATTTCTATTCCATAAACATTTAAATCCGGCACATCAGAGTTTAACACCCCATTGGCGCCATAATTCCATCTTAATTCAATTTGTGTTGTGGACAAAGTTCCTGAGCCCATATCTCTTCTGGAAATGAAGGCCCCCCTTTGATCACAGGTCACAATAATATTGATTGGTGTTCCACTTCCCGTTTGAAACCCGGTAGAACTTAGCGTCGCATGTCCCCAGGCATTCGTCCCCACTCTGTATTTACAAAATATCCAAACTGCATCCCAATTCACATTATCCTTCCAGGAATTATTCCAGGTAACATTAAATCGAACCTGCCAAGTTTGAGCACTGGTGTTCTGTCCGGTTAAGCTAGTATTAGAGATTACCAACCCATTGGCAAATACCTTGTTATTCAAAACAACTGTACTCACCCAAAACAACATCATTGAAATGAGGTGTATCCTTTTCATTTTAATAAAAATAATTTCTTTCCTTCGTTTAATTAGTCTGTTAAACTGTATAATTGGTAAATAAAATCCAAAAAACAAATAGGATAAATTTAGTCTTCTAATTACCATGAAGTTACGCTAAAAAAAAAACGGCAACACCCATAGAGCATTGCCGTTTGTAGTTTCCGTTTAAAAATTATTGTACAATCATCCTGGTATTTATATAATGGTTGTCATGTACCGTTTCAATAGTATATACACCTTGGGATAGTTTAGCAGGGAATGTCAAACCTTTTTCAGCGGAACCGGTTAGATCATAATTCACAGATTCAAGATGAACTATTTTTCCACTGGCATCAATTACCCGAACTGTGATTGTACGATCAAAATTACTTAAACCCTCCCATCTCAAGGTAACCATATAGCCATCATTGGGGTTGGGCAATGCGAAGAGTTTCGCATAAGCATCAAGCAGCTTAGGACCAGATCCATTCTCTAAGTTATAATCTCCTGAGCGGTCATCGCCTCCGGAAAGAACTTGATCTTTCACAGAACTTCCAGAATCGGGGACATCCGCAAAACCATTATCGGTAGAATTATTCGCCTGACGACAAGAAATAACCGAAACAGATACTGTTGTGGACACAACGCCACATCCCAGAACCGTTGCATTCAGAGAGTAAACACCGGAGTTAGACAATTGAGCATTGGTAATAGTCGGATTCCGAACGGTAGAGGTGAACGACATCGGCCCACTCCAAGACCAGGTTGTACCACCCGGTCCAAAGGCACTTAATGAAATAGATGCACCAACGCAAACCGGGCTATTGGAGGTAGCGCTAACGGTAGAAGGATCATTGACAGTAACCGTACTGGTCTGGAAATTTGCAACCCCGCAACCCGGCGATGATATGGTGGCAGTATATCTTCCGGCATTGAGTACAGATACCCCGGAGATAGATGGCTGAGCAATATTAGCCGTAAATCCGTTAGGGCCATTCCAATTGAAAGTAAACCCTGGACGATTGGTAACAGTCAGATTGATTGTTCCGCCCACACAAACAGGGCTATTATGGGCAACAGAAATGGGGGCGGAGAAGTTACTACCGACGACCACTGAATGCGTTGTAGTTAAGATACCACAGGTTGGAGAATTAACCGTAAGGGTGTAAATGCCGGCCCGATTAAGCTGGGCATTGGTTATGGAAGGATTCTGCTGGGCACTGGTAAATCCGGCTGGACCACTCCAATTGTAAGAGGCAGATGTGACCGTATTAACTGAGAGACTTAAGGCATTCCCCTGACAAACCGGACTATTACTGCCGGCTGAGAGAACCGGGATTTGATTGACAGTAAGCATCAGCGTTCTTAAAGTCTGGCTACAACCGGGGCTACTAATAGCAAACGTATAGAGTCCACTCATAGAGGGTTGAGCATTGGCCCGGGTAAGGATAGCATTTGAAGAGGTAAAACCATCCGGAGCAGTCCAAAGCGTTGTCGTTCCATTGTAATTTGTTGAGGAAACCGATAAAGTATTGCCCATACAAATAGGCGAATTATGGGTTAAAATAACATTATTAGTGGATGTACCGATCGTAACGGAAGTGGTTGCTGAGGCAGGAATACAACCCGGACGACTGATGGTTAAAGTATAATTTCCGGCAGCGAGGGTTTGAACATTTGTAATCGAAGGTGCTGCTAGAGCAGAAGTGAATCCTTGAGGCCCGGACCATGCATAAGATGCCCCGGAAATATTATTGGAACTAAAATACAATGCGCCCCCTTGACAAACCGGGGAAGTACTCGATGGCAATGGCGTTAATGGAGGAGTAATCACAATAGTTGTGGTCCTGGTAACAGACAAACACCCAATGGTTGAAGCCGTCAGGCTGTAAACCCCTGCATCCCCAAAACCAGGATTTGAAATCACCGGATTCTGCAAATTGGAAGTGAATCCATTAGGTCCGGTCCAGGAATACGTGGCACCAACAATTGCAGATGCACTCAAGGAGATTGCATTATTGACGCATACAGGACCGGAATTGGTTGCAGTAAGATTGTTGAGATTGGAACCTACCTGAACCAGCGTAACCAGTTGAATCGGACCGCATGCGGGATCTGTAATTGTAACGGTATAATTACCAGCCTGAACCAATTGAACATTTACCAGGCTAGGGTTTTGAAGCGTTGATTGGAAACCGCCAGGACCAGACCATGAATACGTTGACCCGCTGCCGCCCATTGCCTGAAGAGTTACGACGCCACCCGCACAAACAGGAGAGGTATTAGAAACACTTGCACCAGTATTGCTGTTTACTCGCACTTTAAGGACTTGCGAAATAGTGGTACAACCGGGACTACTTATCACTACTGTGTAGTTGCCAGAATTAATCAAGGCCGCATTCGGGATGGAAACACTAGAGGTATTACCTGTAAAACCATTCGGCCCGGTCCAGGCATAATTGGCCCCCACTAAGGAGGTAGCAGACATCGTAAGGGTATTACCAACACAAATCGGACTGTTGCTACCAACCAAAACATTATTGATGGATGGACCTACAAGCACACTCACGGTCGAACTTCTGCTACCACACCCAGGCTGGGTGGTGGTCAAAGTGTATATACCAGAGTTAGATGGACTTGAATTGGATATCGATGGATCCCTTCTGTTGGAAGTAAATCCAGCAGGACCTTGCCACATATAAGTCCCTAATGGAATAACATTGGATGTCAAAGCGACAACAGAGCCCTGACAAACTGGCGTCTGTAAAACCCCTGCCAAAGGCAATACAGGATCTGTCACCTGCGTGCTAATTTGATATGGATAAGTGCCACATCCAGGTGATGAGATGACCAGGGAGTACATACCACCTTGAGCCACCGTGGCGGCATTAATATTCGGGCTAATGGCTGATGAAGTATATCCTAAGGGCCCTGACCAAGCATAGGTAGCACCGACGATTGGCGCGGCAGTTAAGGATAATGTATTTCCAGCGCAAATCGGACTATTGCTACCGGGTGTTAGGTTGTTAATGGCAGGACCTATTAATACAGAAAGAGTTTGAGTTTGTGCGCCACAAGCTTGTTGGGTAACGGTTAATGTGTATATACCTGAGTTTGAAACATCAACCCGGGAAATAGATGGATTTTGTATGTTAGAGGTAAACCCATTCGGACCTACCCATGAATAGGAGGCCATAGAATGAGAACTAGAACTCAGGAAAAGTACCCCTCCCTCACACACAGGCGAATTTGAGGATGTATTGACTGCTAGTGAAGGGATTATTGTTACCGGGGAGGTAAGACTTAATGTACCACAACCTGGACTACTGACCGCAAGACTATAATTTCCGGAATTTAAGGTTTGAGCATTAACTATGGAAGGCGGATTAGCTAAAGCAGAGGAAAATCCATTGGGACCACTCCACACATAGGTTGCCCCTGGAATAGATGTAGAAGATAATGTTAGGTTCTGACCAGAACAAATTGGCGAATTACTGGTTGTTGTAACATTACTGATATTAGCCCCAACAATTACCGGCACAGTAGTACTTACAGTTCCACAAGAGGGTTGAGTCACAATAAGAGAATAAGTACCGGAGGATGTGGGTTGTATATTGACTAAACTTGGGTTTACCTGGTTGGAGGTAAATCCGTTGGGACCAGACCAGGCATAAGTTGCATTTGTATGACTGGAATTTGTAAGATACAAGACACCACCTTGACAAACAGGCGAATTAGTACCAGCGGTTACAACAAGCGAAGGATAAACTGTCGCAACTAAAGTGTTAAAGTAATTTGAACATCCCGGGTTAACAACAGCAATTGAATATTGACCTGAACTGGCAGTTGTTACATTCGGTATGGATACCAACGCTGTATTGGCCGAGAATCCTCCCGGACCCGACCAAGTGTAAGTGGCACCAGGAAGCACCGTTGCGGACAATTGAAGTACACTACCTGTGCATACAGGACCATTTTGCCCAATAACAACATTATTGTTGGTTGTACTCACAGCGACTGAAGTCGTGTACCCAATCGGCGTAACGCAACCCGGATGAACAATGGTAACCGTATATACCCCGGAGTTAATGGGGAGGGCTTGTGATATTGATGGATTTTGAATATTAGAACTAAACCCATTGGGTCCACTCCAGGTATAACCCACATTATTAATCGTTGTAACATTTAAATACAATACATCGCCCTGGCAAAGAGGACTGTTTGAATTTGCTGTCACAGGCACGATTGGCGTAACAACTACGCTTATGGTATCGCTCACCTGATTACATGAAGGGCTAACGGCTGTGACTGTATAAACACCCTGACCGGCAGTAGGGATACTAGGAATAATCGCGCTAGATCCTACACTACTATATCCATTGGGACCTACCCAATTGAATACGATTCCTGGCTCAGGACTTGAGGCTGTCATAATCAGCGTTTCTCCAGCACAAAGCACTCGATTGCCTCCACGAGAAACAGAAGTAACAGGAACATTCACCGTTACCTGGGTAGTAAGATTTGCATTGGTACAACCGGATGCCGAAGCAGTTAAAGAATATTGTCCGCTGTGAGAGACCAAAGCAGAAGGACGATTTACTACCGAACCTATTGCACTAAATCCTGAAGGACCTGACCAGGTATAAGTAACACCGGGATACGGACTACTGCCACTTAACTGCAAGTTGGAGCCGGTGCAAACTGGAGAATTGGATGTTACCCCAATCGAGTCGGATAATAGAACAGTGGTCACACTTTGAATCGAAGAGTATGCACCCGTTCCGCAAGCATTTACGCCTCTGATTCTCCAATAATAAACTGTATTAGAGGACAATCCACTTATAGGACTTTGTATCACATTACCCAAGGTCAATGGATTGTAGCCGGTAACCAAAGAGGTAAAGGTATTATTAGTAGAAACATACAACTCGTATCCAGTAGCGAAAGAAGTTGTATTCCAATTAGCGACAAATCCATCGCACAAGATACTCTGAGCAGAGCTCAAGGTAGGCACCACCGGTAATGGATTCGTAGTGGCAACAACCCCACTGATATTGGAGGAGACGCCACAGGAGTTATAAGCGCGTACCCTTAGGTAGAGCGTATCATTGGGCTGCAAGCCGGACAAGGTTAGATTAGTAACATTGCCAATTATTGAATCCTGCCAACCTGTCAGATAACTGTTGAATAAAGCACTTCTGGAAATATCTGCCCTATAACCAGTCATACCAACCTGCCCTGTCCAGGACCAGGATACCTGATTACAAGTACCGCCTGTTGCGCTAAGGCCGGAAATATTCACAGGAATTGGAATAACCGTTACTAATGCCGAACCACTAGCTGTGCCTGAAACAGGATTGGAGACTGCTAGCACCGAATAAGATGTCGTGGCTGAAGGCGTTACCGAAATGACATAGGGGGAGCTGGTGATGCCACTTACCTGGGTTTGAGTTGTACCGTCTGTCCAGGTAATATTCCATGGCCCTACACTAGTAAGCGCAACGCTTAATTGTGCAGTAAGTCCATCACAAATCGCTTGATTACCCGTCATCGTGGCGGTCGGCGGTGGATATACCCATACACCTGCGCTTCCGGAAACAGAGCCGCTGCAAGCATCGGTTACGGAAACCAATTGATAGGTACGCGTTGAACTTGGTGTAACAACGAATAGATGGGGTGACTGGGTAATTCCGGTCAGAGATTGAGTATTGCTTCCATCTGAATACACCACATCCCAAGGACCATTGCCTGTCAGAGATAAGCTTAAGGTGGCAGTTTGAGTCTGTATGATTGATTGAGTGCCACTAAGAATAGCCTGAGGTCTTGGAAGGACTGTAACCCCTGCCTGTCCGGATATTGTTCCATTACAAATTGTGGAAACTTGTACAAGGCTATAGGTTCTGGATTGAGTAGGGCTAACATGGAATAAGTAAGGAGATGCAGTTATCCCTGAAATAGTTTGTGTTACGGAGCCATTAGAGTATTGAACAGTCCATGGTGAACGACCCGTCAAAGCGATTGACAACTGTGCGGAATCACCAATACATATCGTCTGTGTTCCACTTATAGAGGCCGATGGGACAGCCTGAACATCTACAACGGCCGATCCACTAACCGTCCCTTGACAATACAATCCAATTACGCCAACCAGAGAGTAAGCCCGGGTACTGCCAGGTGTTACTTGCGTTGTAAATGAAGTAGATGTGATACCCGTTTCGGTTACGACGGATGTACCATCTGTGTAAGAGAATAACCAGGGACCGGTACCGGTCAAGGCAATACTCAAGGGGGTAGAAGCGCCCTGACATATAGAAGAACTACCTGATATCGTTGCAGTTGGAACTGCATCCAAAGTCACAACAGCATTACTGCCAGAAGGTCCGGAACAATAACTATCCTGAACAGTTAAAACTGAATAAGTGGTGTTTCCGGAAGGTGTTACAGCAAAAATGTATGGAGACTGAGTAATTCCTGAAACTGCCGTTGGAGAAGTTCCATCCGACCAGGTTAATCCCCATGGCTGAGTGCCGGTTAATGCGACACTTAAACTGGTTTGAGCGCCAACACATATCGTAGAGGTACCACTTAAAGTTGCAACCGGTAATGGATGTACAAAAACTTCTGTCTGACTATTTCCAGAATTAGAGCAGAAATAATCTTGAACGCCGGTCACACTATAAGTGCGAGTGGCGTTAGGTGTTACCTGAACCACAAAAGGAGATGAAGTAATGCCGGAGGCCTGGGTTGCAGTTGTCCCATCTGTCCAATTCACTGTCCATGGAGCTGTACCTGTTAGGCTTAAAGACATGGAGGCAGAACCACCAATACAAATGCTCTGATTGGCACTAAATGAAGCTGCCGGCAATGGCTCGACACGCATTACAGACTGACCGGATACAGTACCGGAACACAAGGAATTCGATACACTTACCAATTGATAACTGGTGGTGGCCATTGGCGTGACGGATACCTGATAGGGCGTCTGGGTAATACCCGTAATTGAGACAGGCGTTGACCCATCCGTGTAATTAATGTTCCATGGGCTTCTACCGGTCAAGGCAACCTGGAACTGACCACCAGTACCGATACACAATGTAGAAGCACCGGAGATGGCTGCAGTTGGTAGTGGATCAACTGTCACAACTGCCTGACCCTGTGGGACGCGCGTACAATAGAGGTCTGTTATAGAGGTTATGGAATAAGTAGAAGTAACCGATGGGGTTACATTGAAGGAATAGGGGTTACCGGTAATACCCGTAACTGAGGTTTGACTTACCCCATTCGTCCAGGTCAAAGACCAGGGAGCTGTGCCGGAAAACGCAACTTGTAGATTAGCAGATTGACCAATACAGATGGTTGAAGTTCCAGATATTACAGCATCCACAACCGGAGGCACAAGAACCGAATGGATAGAGGTAGGGCTACCCACACAATTTAAATCTGAAACAGCGGTCAACTGATAAGAGGTTGAGGCAATCGGCGTTAAACCAAAAGAATAAGGTTGACTTGTTAAACCAGTGATCGATTGAGTAGTAGTACCATCCGTATATGCAAATGACCAA
>CANHCC010000064.1 GCA_947459115.1 Bacteroidota bacterium
ATGAACCTGATCATCTATCATGCCCGGTAGTAGGTAAAGTCCTTCTGCTGAAATTTCCTGAGCCGCAAAAGCAACAGATAGCCCTTCCTGAATTTTTTCAATTCTACCCTTTCGAATCAGAACATCTCCATAGGAGACTTTTTGCTCATTAACTATGTGAGCCCCTCTAATTACATAAGCACTTTCCATGGAGCAAAATTACAGTTAGCAGACCGAAGGACAAGAAAAACTCTGAGAGGATGTATAAAACCTAAAATAATGTTGTAAAAAATATACGACAAATAATTGGCGTCAGATATTTCATCAATTTAACTATCAAGGATTTAGGAAAAAGATATTTATTTAGAAATCTTCTAAATAATCTTTTCCACAGAATTTTTAATTCACATCCTTTGAACAATTCCAAAGGGGTACTAATTTGCGTCGAATTACAGAAAAAAGCATCAAAATGACCGCTAAAAAGCATTCAGCAAAGAAAGAACTCAACTGCGAAAACACTCGTAGTTTTCTTTTTTGGAAGGCTTTTGACGATTATCGACCTTTTTCATCCACGCGATTGTTCCATGATACATACGCATATGCCGAATTATAGAATTATGAAATCCGGAAGCCGTTTAATCCTATTGCTCACCTTGGTCCTTTTGGGAATGAACACCCTCAAGGCAGCGGACGGAGCAGCTTTGTTCAAAGCAAATTGTACTGCTTGTCATGCTGTAGATAAGCAAGTGGTTGGTCCTGCACTGAAAGATGTCCACAAAAGAAGAGATGAAGCCTGGTTGCTCAAGTTCATCAAAAACTCTACTGCTGTCATCAATTCGGGAGACAAATATGCAGTTGACCTCTACAACAAATACAACAAAACTCAGATGCCGGCCTTTGATTATCTTCAGGATGAAGACATCAAAGCCATTATCGGTTACATCAAGGAAAAGTCTGAGGCGCCTGCAGAAGTTGCAGCAGCTCCAGCAGCAGGTGGTGATGCCGGAGCGGAAAATAATGGCGGTGGGGGTATTCCCAGTGCTACCCTCTTCTGGGGCCTTGCCGCACTAACAGGTGTACTTATCCTGATCATTTTCTTATTGATTTTCATCACGACCCTGCTGGTAAATGCACTGAGAGAAAAAGAGGCAAGAGAGAAAAACGTACCCACAGAATCATTGAAGCAATCCATGAATCTGATGAAGAATAAATTTGTCGCCACAGCGATTGTATTCATTCTTGTCATTGCAGGCTTCAATTACACAGTTAAGACTGCCCGTGCCGTAGGCGTTCATCAGGGATATGCGCCTGTTCAACCTATCGCATTTTCGCACAAACTGCATGCAGGTACTAATCAAATCCAGTGTCAAACATGTCATACGGGCGTTGAGAAAAGTAAAAGTGCGAATATCCCCTCCACTAACATATGTATGAATTGCCATAGCTATGTGAAGAAGGAATCACCTGAAATTCAAAAGCTCTATAAAGCCATTGAGACAGGGGTTCCGGTGGAATGGATTCGTATTCACAACCTTCCTGACTTTGTGTACTTCAACCATCAGCAGCACGTAAAAGTGGGTGGTGTAGAGTGTCAGGAGTGTCATGGTCCAATTGAAGAAATGGAAGTGGTATATCAGCATTCCCCCTTAACAATGGGTTGGTGTATCGATTGCCACCGTAAGAAAGAAGTGGATTTGAAAAAGAATGACTACTACCTCAAAATCCATGAGAAAATGAAAGGCACTGAAGAGGTAATCACCGTTGAAAAACTTGGTGGTTTGGAGTGTGCAAAATGTCACTATTAATCAGAAGAATCTAACAGCATCCTATATAACGATGGCAGAGAATACAAAAAAATACTGGCAGGGAATTGAGGTTCTCAACGAAGACCCGGAATTTTTAAAGCACCGACATGATGAGTTTGCAGAAGAACTTCCCTTGGAAGAATCCTTCTCTGAAAACTCAGCCGCATTAAAAAGCAATCGTCGTGATTTCTTGAAGATGTTTGGTTTCGGTATTTCTGCGGCAGCATTGGCTGCCTGCCGGGATACACCCGTCAAAAAGGCCATTCCTTACCTGGTAAAACCAGAAAGCATCACGCCTGGGGTTGCGAATTATTTTGCATCGACTTGTTCCGGCTGCTCTAGTTCCTGCGGAATTCTTGTAAAAGTCAGAGATGGGAGGCCCATTAAAATTGAAGGAAATGAGTTGACTTTCAATGGGGAAGGCACTTGTGCAACAGGTCAGGCTACTGTCCTCAGCCTATATGATAATTATCGTGTAGAAGGTCCCCTAAAATCCGGGGCAAAATCCTCCTGGTCAGAAGTTGATAATGCCATTCGTGCTGCAATTGCAGATGCTAAAGCCAACGGTGGTAAAGTTCGGGTGCTCAGTGGTTCAATTAATAGTCCCTCAACTTTAAAAGCAATTAATACCCTGGTTACGACGGTTTCAGATGGCAAGCATGTCCAATACGATCCTGTATCTTTCAGCGGTATGTTGTCTGCGAATCAGGCAGCTTTCGGTAAATATGCACTTCCTACCTACCGATTCGATAAGGCACAGGTTATTGCTGGTATCAATTGCGATTTCCTTGGTACCTGGATATCACCTGCTGAACATGCGCGTCAGTATGCTATCGGTCGCAAAATAGATGGAGATAAAAAGTCTATGTCTAAGCATTACCAGGTGGAGAGTCTTTTGTCCCTCACTGGTTCTAATGCCGATGAAAGAGCGACGATTCGTCCAGGTCAAGAAGGTGCATTCGTTGTAGCATTATATAACGAAGTCGCTAAAAAAGCAGGTTCTACAGTTTACGCCTCTTCCGAAGATCCGACACCGGGTAAAATGGCGGCTCGTATGGCTAGCGATTTATGGAAAAATAAAGGCAATAGCCTGGTAGTATGTGGAAGCAACCATATGGAAACCCAAATGGTTGTTAATGCAATCAATGTATTGTTAGGCAATTATGGTACGACCCTCAGTATGGGGAGAGTATCTTATCAAAAATCCGGTAATGATGCGGACATGGCTCAACTTCTTTCGGATATGAAGTCTGGTCAGGTTCACACATTGATTATTTATGGGGCGAATCCTGTTTATGACTACCCTGCCGGAAATGAATTTAAAGCAGCATTAGCCAAGGTTAAAAACAGCATTAGCCTAAGCGATAGACTGGATGAAACTTCAGCGCATGTAGCCTGGCTTTGTCCGGACAATCACTTCCTTGAATCCTGGAATGATCATCAGCCAATTCAAGGTCATTATACCCTAACCCAGCCGACAATTCCTGCTTTGTTTGATACGCGTCAGGCAATCGAATCTTTCCTGACCTGGTCTGGACAGACGACAAATGCTTATGAATTCGTTCAGACGAATTGGAAATCCGGTATTTTAGGCGAAGGCAATTGGAATCAGGCTTTACATGATGGCGTTTATGAATCCTTCGGGGAATCTTCAGAGCCATCCATGTCCGGCGATATTGCTTCTGCTATGTCCGCGGCCGTGGGTGCCGGCAAATCTATTGGGGATGTTGCTGTGGTTCTTTATGAGAAGATTGGTATCAGGGATGGCAGAATGGCCAACAATCCTTGGTTACAAGAGTTTCCTGACCCAATTTCCAAGACATCCTGGGATAATTATGCTGCCCTCTCCAATAAATTTGCAGAGGATAATAGCTTAAAACAAGGTGATGTAATCGAAGTAAAAAGCGAGGGTTATTCCATTACTCTACCGGTACTCATTCAGCCTGGTCAGGCTTACGGTACAATCGCGATTGCTGTTGGATATGGTCGTGGAGAAGGTGCCGGCAAAACTGCGGCTTCCGTAGGTCAGAATGCATATCCTTTTGCCAAAGTTGCAGGTAATGGTGTACAATACACTGTGAGTGGCTCCTTAAGCAAAGTGGAAGGTTCTTATGAACTCGCTCAAACTCAAATCCACCATTACATTGAGGGTCGTAACATTGTTAAAGAAACTACTCTTGCTGAATGGACCGCCAATCCTAAGTCCGGTAATCCGGATGTAACTCTGGTTACGCCGGATGGTGCACAAAAGCCACATACCATTACCCTTTGGGATAACTATGATCATACCAAAGGACATCACTGGGGTATGGTCATTGATCTCAATGCTTGTACCGGTTGTGGAAGTTGTGTGGTTGCCTGTCAAGCAGAAAACAACATTGCTGTCGTAGGCAAAAGAGAAGTTCTGGTGCGCCGTGAAATGCACTGGATTCGTATAGATCGGTATTACAACTTCAAAGACGACGGTGGTAATAAAGTAAACAAGGAAAAAGAGATTGGAAAAGTACAGGACTTTGAAAATGTTCAGGTATTGTTCCAACCTATGTTGTGTCAGCATTGTGACAATGCCCCTTGTGAGACGGTATGTCCTGTACTTGCGACTGTACACAGTGCAGAAGGTCTTAATCAACAAGCTTATAACCGTTGCATTGGTACGCGTTACTGTGCCAATAACTGTCCTTACAAAGTACGTCGCTTCAATTGGTTTGATTATGCCGGAAATGAGAAGTTTGATTACACGATGTACAACTCTCTTAACCGCATGGTACTTAATCCGGATGTAACCGTTCGTAGCCGTGGTGTGATGGAAAAATGCTCTTTCTGTGTTCAAAAAATTCAGGAAGGTAAATTGGCCTCGAAAAAAGAAGGAAAAGTATTGGCTGACGGTGTCATCAAAACTGCCTGTCAAAAAGTATGTCCTTCCAATGCCATTCATTTTGGAGACAAAAACGATCCAAACAGTTCAGTTTCCAAACTGTTAAACAACGAGAGAAATTATCAGGTCCTCGAGGAAGTTAAAACTCTTCCAAATGTGAGTTACCTGACCAAAGTTCGCAATATTGAATCTTCTAATGCATAATTCAGATTTCCAGTAAGATCATGATACAAGAATCTGCCGTCCGCCCCCCTCTTGTCCTGGGAGATAAAACCTACTCTCAGATGACCGAGGACATTATGAAACCTTTGGAGACCAAACCCAATTTATTATGGTTTGGCGCGTTTTCCATTGCTGCATTAGTAATGACCATGGGCTTCGCCTTAATTGGGTATTTGTTTGTCACCGGAACAGGGGTTTGGGGCTTAAATAAAACTGTAGGTTGGGCCTGGGATATTACCAACTTCGTATTCTGGGTAGGTATCGGTCACGCCGGTACCCTGATTTCAGCGGTTCTTTTGTTGTTCCGTCAAAAATGGAGAACCTCCATCAACCGTGCTGCAGAAGCAATGACCATCTTTGCCGTTATGTGTGCGGGTATATTTCCTGTCATCCACACAGGTCGCCCATGGTTGGCATTCTGGATGCTTCCGCTTCCGAATGTACATGGTTCCTTATGGGTCAATTTTAACTCACCCTTACTTTGGGATGTGTTTGCGATCTCAACCTACTTAACTGTTTCCCTGGTATTCTGGTATATCGGTCTTATCCCTGACATTGCAACAGTAAGAGACCGTGCTGAGGGCCTTCGTAAAAAAATCTATGGCGCATTGGCCTTCGGATGGAATGGATCTGCCAGAACATGGGCACGCTATGAAGTCGTCTGTTTGATTCTGGCGGGACTTTCAACCCCACTGGTATTGTCTGTACATACCATTGTAAGTTTCGACTTTGCAACCTCTGTTATTCCGGGCTGGCATACCACAATCTTCCCTCCCTACTTTGTTGCAGGTGCTATCTTCTCAGGTTTCGCAATGGTACACACCTTGATGATTCTGACCAGAAGTATATTTAAACTGGAAGAATATGTAACGATGTACCACATTGAGCTGATGAATATCGTTATTATCATAACGGGCTCTGTTGTAGGGCTTGCCTATGGTACGGAATTCTTCATTGCCTGGTATTCCGGGGTAGAATATGAGCAGTATGCATTTCTAAATCGTGCTTTCGGTCCTTTTGCATGGGCTTATTGGACAATGATTACCTGTAATGTTATCACGCCTCAATTATTCTGGTTTAATTCCATTCGTAAAAGCGCTGTCGCAACTTTTATCATTTCGATATTTGTCAATATTGGGATGTGGTTTGAACGCTTTGTGATTATCGTAACTTCTCTCCACAGAGATTACTTGCCCTCCTCTTGGGCTATGTACTCCCCTACTTTTGTGGAGATTGGTATATTCATCGGAACATTTGGTTTATTCTTTACGCTATTCTTATTATTTGCGAAAACCTTACCTGTTATAGCGCTTCATGAGATTAAGACTGTATTGAAAACCTCAGGTGAAAAATATAAGCAGGCAGCTGCAAGCAGAGTAGAAAAGGGTTCAGCAGGAGAATCGCCTGTGATGCCTGAAATTAGTTTAGCCAGAAAACCACAACAGGAAACAGAGATATGAGCAAGAACTTTTTGTTGGGCGTTTATGATGATGAACAGCCCGTTTTAAAGGCGGTTAATGAGTTGCGCATCAAAGGAATCAGAGTGTACGATGTTTACTCTCCTTTTGCCATACACGGTATGGATGATGCGATGGGAATCAAGCGTACCCGTCTTACAGTAGCAGCCTTCATATACGGTGTCATTGGGTGCACCCTCGCCCTGAGTATGATGATCTATATGAACATCTTCGATTGGCCAATCAATATTGGTGGTAAACCAGCTTTTATGGGTCCTGACTTTATCCCTGTAACCTTTGAACTTACGGTATTGATTACTGCACTTGGTATGGTTGGAACTTTCCTTTATGTCAGCAGACTTGCGCCAGGTATTGAAGGTAATCTGATTGATCCAAGAGTTACCAATGACCGTTTCATCATAGCTGTTGAAATTAAAAATGAAGAAATACGCCGTAAGACCGAAGATATTCTGAAATCTTATGGTTCCTTAGAAATTCGTGAGCGCGTAACCGAGAAATAAACATGAAATTTAAAGTCCTGTCATCCCTGAATATACTCCTGACCGGAGGCGTCAGCACCTTGCTTTTTTTGGGTGGATGCGCTGGAGATAACACTTCTCCTGGTATAGAATATGCACCGGATATGTACCATTCTGTTGCGTATGATCCGCTTTCTCAGATGGAAGCCAATCCTCACACCAAGGATGGGAAAAATCTGATTGAACCTGTGAAAAATACAATCGCCAGGGGGCAATTGGATTATGTCTATCCATATGCCAATACGCCTGAAGATTATGAAAGAGCGGGTAATGAACTTAAAATTCCTGCGGACATCGATTCATCTGAAGCTACGGTAGCTGAAGGTAAGGCCATATACCTAAATTACTGTGCAGTTTGTCACGGGGAAAATGGTATGGCTGACGGTCCTATTGTTGCCGCAGAAAAATTCCCTGCTCCACCGGCTTACAATTCAGATCGACTGAAAAATTTACCAGCCGGTAAAATGTATCATTCCATCACTTACGGTAAAAATCTAATGGGGTCTTATGCCTCTCAGGTAGCTCCTAAAGAAAGATGGAAGATTATTCGTTACATTCAAACCTTGCAAAAACAATAATTACAGGTTAAGCGCATTATCATGGCACATCATCCTACAGAATTCAAAGTCGAACATTTTACATTCGACGATAAACTCAGAAAAACACTGATTACACTGATCGTTGTCGGTCTCGTGATTGCAGGTCTTGGCGTATTTATGGCCTGGAAAGGTGAAAATGCAGGACATGATTCTCACGGAGAGCATCACTCCTCAGTGGTAGAACAAAATATTCCTTCCGCGCTCACCTCGAATGAAACAGAATCAAAAGCGGAAGTTGCTGGAGAAACAGAAAAGTTGCAGGGTGAGCAGACAACAGATTCTGCTACCGTTCAGGCAACGGAAACTCATGTTGCAGAAGCAAATACCCATTCTGCTCATGCAGAAGGACATGAGGGAGGACATCACGGTCCAATATGGTTAAAGCGTTTTTGGGCAAACATTCTACTCAATAACTTTTACTTTATTGGTATTGCAATTTTCGGCGTATTCTTTGTGGCTGTTCAATATGTTGCCAACGCCGGTTGGGCCGTCAGTTTGAAGCGGGTTCCGGAATCTTTTGGGTCCTTCCTTCCGGTTGGCTTTGTCCTAATGTTACTCCTGATTCCAGGCATGCACCACATTTACCATTGGATGGCTGAAGGCGTATCTGAGGTAGGTCACCCCAACTATGACAAAATTATTGCAGGAAAATCCGGCTATTTGAATATGCCTTTCTTTTTGATTCGTCTTGCCTTAATTTTCGGTATTTGGATTCTTTTCTACACCATCATGCGTAAGCTCTCTTTGAAAGAAGATGAAGAAGGTGGAACCAAAAACTACTATAAAAGCATTCGTACCTCCGCTATTTTCATTATTTGCTTTGCCTTCACGCTAATGATGGCGGCATGGGATTGGTTGATGTCTATTGATGTTCACTGGTTCAGTACCATTTATTGGGTTTACACATTCGCTGGTTTATTTGTCTCCGGGTTTGTTGCGACTGTTTTCTTCCTCATTTTCTTACAAGGCAGAGGATTGATGCAACATGTGAACGAGAATCACTTCCATGATTTAGGCAAATTTATTTTCGGCTTCTCTATTTTCTGGACTTACATCTGGGTATCCCAATTCCTCTTGATATGGTATGCCAACATTCCGGAAGAGACGCTTTATTATGTCCCACGATTCCTTGGTCATTACAAAGTATTGTTCTTTGTAAATCTATTTATCAATTTCCTTTTCCCATTCTTATACTTGATGACACGCAATGCCAAGAGAGCTTCAAATTCTCTCTCCACAATAGTATTGGTATTGGCATTCGGTCACTGGTTAGATTTATATCTCATGATTATGCCTGGTGTTGTCGGTGAAAATAACGGTTTCCTGATGGAAATTGGTTTCTTCCTCGCCTATCTTGGCATATTTGGTCTTGTGGTATTTAAAGCCTTAAGTAAGGCTCCACTTGTACCCAAAAACCATCCGATGTTGGACGAGAGTTTACATCATCACATCTAATTTAATCGTCACAGAAAACAAAAACCGCAAAGGAAACTTTGCGGTTTTTTGTTTTAATAGTATTTGATTTTATCATTTCAAAGTTACCCCTCTCCCTAAAGGAAAGAATTAAACTTTATTCCGATAAGAAAATGATGAAATGGGAAGAAATGCACGCTGTTACTCCCGGTTGGGAGTCAACTCAGGTTAGTGAATTAAATTACCATCTTGTTGGCGTACACCCTTTGTTGTAAGCCCTAATTCTTCTAAATCTATACTTATTATCTAATCCCTATTCGCAGATGCAATCTTTAAGACAAGATTCACCATATCCTCTCCGAGCTTGTCAGCCTCTGTCTGTGTGGGCGCCTCTGTATAAACCCGGATAATGGGTTCCGTATTCGAACGGCGCAAATGAACCCAGGCATTATCAAAGTCTATTTTAACGCCATCAATAGTCTGAGGTTTGCGATCCTTATAGCGTAATTCGACCTCTTCCAAAAGAAAGTTTATATCCATATCGGCTGTCAAGGAAATTTTCTTTTTGGCCATAAAATAGTTAGGATAAGTTGCTCTCAATTGGGATACTGTTAACCCACTTTCTGCAAGATGACTTAGAAAAAGGCCAATCCCTACCAAAGCATCTCTGCCATAGTGAGCCTGAGGATAAATAATCCCGCCATTCCCTTCTCCACCAATCACAGCGTTGACCTCTTTCATTTTACGCACCACATGTACCTCGCCTACGGCAGAACTATGGTATTCATATTTATGGTTTTCTGTCACATCCCTCAAGGCTCTGGTGGATGACATATTTGAAACCGTATTTCCGGGCGTATGCTTCAAGACATAATCTGCGATAGAAACCAGAGTATATTCCTCTCCAAACAACTCCCCATCTTCCGACACAAATACCAATCGATCTACATCCGGGTCTACCACGACGCCAAGATCGGCTTTATGAGATTTTACTTCTGCACAGATTTGCTGGAGATGCTCCTTTAGAGGCTCAGGATTGTGTGCAAACAAGCCTGTTGGGTTGCAGTTTATTTCTATGATAGAATGCACACCGAGCGCTCTTAACAAAGCAGGAACAAAAATCCCGCCTGTACTGTTCACCGCATCTACCACTACCTTCAGATTCCGCTTTTCAATTGCAGCCTTCCTCACAAGGGGTAAGGCCAGAATCTGCTCAATATGTTTTTCCATATAACCATGACCAGGGAAAATGCGCCCCATTTCAAGTGGCCCGGCTAAGGCAAAATTGCCCTGTTTATGAATTTTTAGAATCTCCTGTCCCTGAGCCTCAGAGATAAACTCTCCCTTTTCATTCAGGAGCTTCAATGCATTCCATTCGATAGGATTATGTGAAGCTGTTATTATAATCCCACCTCCTGCATTTTCCATGGGTACAGCAATCTCTACAGTGGGCGTTGTTGAAAGCCCCAAATCAATCACTTCAATTCCCATTGCAACCAAGGAACCGGTAACAATCTGGCTTACCATTTCTCCGGTTGGTCTTGCATCTCTGCCAATAACTACCTTAGGAGGCAGATGATTCTTTTTAAGTAAAGTAGCAAAAGCACAAGTAAACCTGGCAATTTCATCGGGGCTGAGATTTTGGGCGTTAGGTTCACCAATGGTGCCCCGGATTCCTGAGATTGAAGCAATAAGGGTCATAAAAAAGCGGGTAGATGTGTATTTTCGTAGTGCAAAAATACAGCGCAAGGGAATGTATATTCAAAAAATTGTTCACATCCCCGCGTTAAATGGCTAATTTTACTTTCAGAATTGTACAGCACACCTCCCTCTGCCAATGCGTAACTCATCCCTTACCGGAGACCAAAACTATGAGAATGAAGATGATATTGTCCTAAGGCCTCAACGATTTGAAGAATTTACGGGTCAGGGCAAAGTTGTCGAGAATCTCAAAATATTTGTAAAAGCGGCACTGAAACGAAAAGAGGCCCTGGATCATGTCATTTTACACGGACCTCCAGGATTGGGTAAAACTACGCTCTCTTTTATCATTGCAAATGAACTAGGGGCAAATATTAAAACTACCTCCGGTCCGGTTTTAGACAAACCCGGAGATTTAGCCGGACTTTTAACCAATCTTGAACCTTGCGATGTTTTATTCATTGATGAGATTCATCGCCTTAGTCCGGTGGTTGAGGAGTATTTATACTCCGCTATGGAGGACTATAAAATTGACATTCTGCTGGAGAGTGGCCCCAATGCCAGAAGTGTAGAAATAGCCCTTAATCCCTTTACTTTAGTTGGCGCCACCACCCGCACAGGATTGTTAACCTCTCCCCTATTGGCAAGATTTGGGATTAATGCCAGGCTTGAGTATTACGATGCTAATTTGTTGAAGCGAATTGTCCAGAGATCCGCACAAGTTCTCGAAACGGACATAGAGGCTGAAGCTGCGTTGGAAATCGCGAGAAGAAGCAGAGGGACTCCAAGAATTGCCAATCGATTACTACGCAGAACCAGAGATTTTGCACAGGTGAAGAGCGATGGGAAAATCACTTTGGAAATTGCCCAGTATGCCCTCAATGCCTTAGATGTAGATCATGCCGGGTTGGATGATATGGATGCAAAGATCTTGTTGACCATCATTGATAAGTTCAAGGGCGGTCCGGTAGGGCTATCCACTATTGCGACAGCTGCCGCAGAGGAAGCAGAGACCATCGAAGAGGTGTATGAACCCTATTTGATTATGGAAGGATTTCTAAAACGCACGCCCAGAGGAAGAGAAGTGACCGAAAAGGCCTATAAACACTTCAATCGAAAACTTCCCGGCTTAAGAAATTCATTGTTCGATGAGCCCTCCGGCACATAGAAGCAGACTTATCAAACAAGAGGCCCATCGCATTGGCTTTGACGCCTGTGGTATCTCGAAAGTTCGATTTTTAGAGGATGAGGCCCGTCAGTTAGAGGTTTTTCTAACTGAAAAAAAGCATGGCACTATGCATTGGCTTGAAAATCATTTTGACAAGCGCACAAACCCTGCCTTGTTGGTTGAGGACGCCAGATCTGTTATTTCTCTGATTGCGAATTATAAGCCACAACCCCATCATCATCAAACACCAGAAGCGCCAAAAATTTCCACATACGCCTGGGGACAGGATTATCATTTTGTACTCAAGGAAAAAATGCGGGAATTAAGCGAGTTTATTTATTCCAATTTTGGAGAGGTGCACCTCCGGATTTTTGTGGACTCAGCACCAGTGATGGACAAAGTTTGGGCCAAAGAATCCGGACTGGGATGGATTGGAAAACATACCAATCTGATTCGAAAAGGATTTGGTTCGTGGTTTTTCATAGCTGAAATTATTACAGACTTAGAATTAGAACCTGATGGACCTGTTACCGACCATTGTGGCACCTGCACGAAGTGTATAGATGCTTGCCCAACAGATGCATTAGAGCCCTATAAGATTGATGCTACCAAATGTATCTCTTATTTAACCATTGAGTTAAAAGAAGAAATTCCCGAAGCATTGGCTTCGAAAACAGAGGGATGGTCTTTCGGGTGTGATATTTGCCAACAGGTATGTCCCTGGAATTCGTTCTCCCTACCCCATGAGACAGGATGGTTCTCCCCCAATGAATTCATTTTAAAACTATCCCGGGGAGATTGGGAAGAATTGCGAGAACAGGAGATTAAAAAGTTGACGAAAAATTCGCCGCTTTCGAGGGTAAAGCCAGATAGGTTAAAACGGTTGTTTGGTAAGTAACTTACCCATATCCGGTAAGTTACTTACCCCAAACCCTGGTAAGTTACTTACCCCTCCCCGGTAAGTTACTTACCCCAAACCCTGGTAAGTTACTTACCCCTCCCCGGTAAGTTACTTACCCCAAACCCTGGTAAGTTACTTACCCCTCCCC
>CANHCC010000065.1 GCA_947459115.1 Bacteroidota bacterium
CCCCGATTCCGGCAAGCTGACCCCACCTAAAGCGAGAATCAGATTTCCAATTCCGGCAAGCTGACCCCTCTATTTTGAGATGTTAATTCTGCTAATGAACTTCGATGCAAATCCATAAAGAATTATTACAGCATTAAAAATCAGTATGGATTTGTTACGACAAATAATGCATCAGTTGTGTTCAGAGATTGCTCTTAAGTAAATAGCAGGGAACACTAAGGTCTTCCGGGACAAAATCCCTGCCTACCGAGGCTGTCTTCTAAAAATTCGATGAATTCAAAGGAAAATTTCAATCCTTGGCACAGCCTGAATTTTTTGTATCTCTAAACATATAGAGCACAATCGAAAAGTCACCATTCCAAATTATCTTTAATCTGCAAACATCACGATATCTATCCCTACGAATAGCTGAAATTCACCCTAGAAAAAATACAAGATTACCCAATTAACAAACTTGAAAATCTTCTTACATGGAATTTTAGATCCTCAGGAAATTTCTGCAGAGTACAAGACGGGGTAGGAGGGAAGGTTACCGTATTTCAGTATTCATGATAATAAAATAGGGTATTGTTAATGCCAAGGATATTGCAAAAAAGATAATAGCATCTGTGAGTAAAACATACCAAGAGTCTACACTACAAATTACTTTACCGTTTTTCTTTTTAATGAACAAAACAGGTACTTTGGCGTGGGGAAAATCCCAATGGGTATTTAAGCAATCAAAGGTAAATTTAGCGTCTTCTGCTTGTACGTCTATTACGAGTGCATTGCTTTGGATACCATACTTATCTCTTCCTGGTAATCGTTTAATACTTATAACTTTTCCAAACGCTTTTTTTCCTTTCTGTTTTAGAAGAAAGGCTTTGTACAAATCTTTTAAAACCAGAAAAACAAAAACTACTATACTGGCACCTAAAAAAACATATCCAACAATAGTTCTTATCTCCATATATTCTGTATTTTATTCACACGTACAATCGGTGTACTTATAAACATCTACTTTCCAATCATCATAATTTCCACCTCCTAGATAATGAGATTTCATCGTTACAGGCGCATATCCACAATTTCCGTTAGGACTTTGTAAATAAACATTAATATAAAACCACTTATACTTTGGAATACCAGTTACTTCTTTTTCAATGAACACTTGACCACTTCTTTTACTTACGTAAAGAACATTATATTCGCTTTCGTTAAAATAATCCTTCAATACTTCGGTGGCCTCTTCTTTTGTGATTTCACTTCCTATTCCATCAAAATTATCCAGGGTGTACTCCTTAGGTGCAGCTGTGCTGTTCGCAACTTCCAGGTAAATACTTTCTTTTTTCTTCTTTATTTCGGTTTCAATCATTTTACCGATTTTATCAAACGGATAGTTTGCTTCACAAGTAATCTTTACAATAGGATATTTTTTCAAATCGAACGAAGTGCCTACATTAATAAATTGTTTGAATCGTTCTATATCTTCTTGGCCTACCCCAAAATCCATCGTAACATTTGTTTGTTTTAATTTGTCATATACCATGATGGAGTATTTTTCAATTTGCAATTTCAAACTGCCACCATTTTGACTTTTAAAGCGATTAATAATATGATAATTAAACTCATTGGTGTAAATTGTGTTTACATCTAAGGAGGTATTTGAAGAACTAGGAAGCATTAAACATTCACCAACAATAAAACCCTTATCATTTTGTTTCGCTAAAACCGATAGTTTTTCAAATGAACTAGTCTCTTCATAAAATTTAAACTCAACCATTAAAACTTCGGTTGGTTTAAGTTCTATTTTACTAATGCCATCTATTGAAAAGTTTAGGTAGGTATTTTGACTACTCGTTACACTTGAGAGACCTTTTATTTCGGCACAATTTTCTTTACACGATTGGTCTGTAAACTTAATAACTGTTTGAGCGATAATACTAGAGTGGCCAAGTAGCATAGCGCCTACAAACAAAAGGGAAAAATAGTTGCTTTTCATATTTCTTGTTGTGTTTTTTGAATTACTGAAGATAATCATACCAGACAATTTATTCTCGGCTTACCACGCCTGAGCTTTGCGCCGCAAAAGTAGAATCCCCATATAGTTGGGGGTCTCTTCTTTTTGAGCGGGCTAAAAGTATAAATATTACCCAATTAATGCAATTGCCACTGAAAAAAAGTGCTAGAGGTACCCGATATTTTTATTATGGTAATTTGATAAAAATCTTTATTATAACCTTTTTTTAATTAATAGTCTTGTATTCAGACAATTAAAAAGTAAGAGGATAAAAATTAAGAAGTTAATCGTGGGCTCCGATTGTCAGGAATAAGGGGATCTATTAGGTTCAGAATTTACTTGTATCGGAATACTAACAGCAAGGTTTCCCGTTGAGGAAATTCTAAGCAGGCAGGCATTATACGTGTGATAACTTATATTCTGTTTACCATTTCACTAATAAATTTTTTCTTCATATCGGGATGAGAATGAGCCGTTGGAACCCTCTTACCATAGCCCCTGTTTGTTTAGGAAAAACATATCGGACAGCAGGTTCCAGGAATTCTAATAAATTATGACGATTAATCTTCTTTTGGTTATAATCAATCAGACCAGCTAAGCGACTTCTATTTAAAGACTCGGAAATTTCTGAAATACTTATCTTTAATACATTCGAAAGGCCTGGCAATTGGCAATTTTCGGAACCTATGGAAACAATTTTCAATAGAATAGCCACATTTTGTGGGCGCATACCTTTATATTTTCTCATATCAAAAATATATTATGAATTTCGCATTTCGCAAATCGCGAAAAAAGAAACTATCTAGATATTCGCCTATTTGTTTCAACATCGATATTCCTTACCCACAAAACATGGCGAAGAACCTATTTTTGGAGTAAGAATACACAGACAAAACAGAATGGGGCAAATCTTAAAACAAATCCGCTGCGATTCGAAAGGTATTACAATGGGCTTCGATAATATCAATAATGTTTTCGGAGTAGCCTCCCCCCATTGCAACCGTTACCGGAATCCCTTTCTTATGTGCCAGATTTAATACCGTATAATCCCGTTCTGCACAGCCTTCCCGGCTTAATCCAAGCCGACCCAGTTTATCGGTTGCTAATACATCTACACCGGACAAATAAAATAAAAGATCAGGGTTTACGGTTTCAATTAACTTGGGTAAAATGTCTTTTAAAATACCAAGATATTCTGTGTCTTGAGTAAAGTCTTTCAGAGGAATATCGAGGTGTGAAGTTTCTTTATGCAAAGGATAATTGGAAGCCCCATGCATAGAGAAAGTAAACACCTCTTCCCGGCCTGAAAAAATGGAAGCTGTGCCATTCCCCTGATGTACATCCAAATCTACAATGAGTATTTTTTTTACTTTTTTCCGGGCAAATAAAATATTAGCTGCACAAGCAAAATCATTTAGAATGCAAAACCCTTCTCCGCTGCCGGCATAAGCATGGTGTGTACCACCCGCCACATTCAGGGCTATCCCTTCCTCCATAGAATACAAGGCAGCTTCCAGAGTCCCCTGATTAATGCAAATTTCCCGATAAACTAATTCTTCACTAAAGGGAAATCCATTCTTACGGATTTCGGCTGCTGTTAATTGATGGGTTTTAAGTTTATTCCAATATTCATGAGTGTGCGTGAGAAGGATATCTTCCTCACACATAGGACCAGGCGAAAATAGTTGGTGTTGCTGAATGCTTCCTTCATGTAGAAGTTGTTCCGGAATCAGGTCATATTTTAACATTGGGAACCTATGTCCCTCCGGCAGGGAGAGGCGATATTCCGGTCTCCAGGCGATTTTCATCATGAGATGCTAAATCTTTTTACCCTTCATAGCGTGTTGAATGGCCTCATCCATGATCATTTCAGCAAAAGGCCTGGTGTAATCATTCAGAGATTCTATACCCGCGTGAATGGCTGATTTATCCTGCTGAGTCAGGAGGTGTTCCAAAGCCTCCATTTTTGCTTTCATCCCCTGAATCTGCTCCTCTGACAAGAGGCCACCATGATTTTCCAAAAACTTCGTCGCGTGATACAAAAGTTGCCGCCCTTCTTCTCTGGCCTCGGTAATTTGGCGTTCTTCAAAGTCTGTTTTGGCGTTTTCTAAAGAAGAGAGCAGCATGTGTTCAACCTCTTCATCCGTCAGACCATATTGAGGTTTGATTTTAATTTCCTGGGAAACGCCGCTTCTCAACTCTTTAGCTTCCACACTTAGAATCCCATCGGCATCCAGGAGAAACCGTATTTCAATTTTGGGCAATCCTGCCGGCATAGCCGGAATTCCCCTTAATTCAAACTCTGCAAGTTTACGATTATCCCGGGTCATTTCTCTTTCGCCCTGATAAACCAACACTTTCAAATTGGCTTGACCATCTATGGAAGTCGTGTACTCTCTGGCCACTCGGGTCGGAATTTTAGAATTTCTCGGAATCAAAACATCCATGAGACCGCCCAGCGTTTCTATGCCCAGAGACAAGGGGGTAACATCCAAGAGCAACATATCTTTTCGATTGCCTGCGAGAATGTCTGCCTGTACAGCAGCACCAAGGGCCACCACCTGATCCGGATCTATTTTATCGAAGGGTTCTTTACCAAAAAACGCCTTTACGGATTCACGCACAGCAGGGACACGAGTAGAGCCGCCTACCAAAATCACTGTTTGAATATCCTCCAGGGAAATGCCGGAATCCAAAACAGCCTGCCGGCAACTATCCAGGGTTTTCTGTATCAAAGGTTGAATCAATTGGTCGAATTCAGCCTTTGTAAGCCGCAAATCACTGCCCAGGCCATTTTCTGAAGCATCTGAAACAAAAATCGCCTGAGCTGACAAAGTTTTTTTTGCTTTCTCTGCCACCAATCGAATGGTTTGTCCCCAAGTGGCGTCCTGATGCGCTTTTGTCTCTTCCCATCCCTGTTGCTGACACCAAAAACGAATGATTTCCCGGTCAAAATCATCTCCACCCAACCAGGTGTCTCCATGGGTAGAGAGGACTTCAAAAACACCGGCCTCAATACGAAGAATGGTAATATCAAAGGTACCCCCACCCAGGTCATAAACAGCCACAACTTCAGATTCAGCCTGAATACCAACACCTAAGCCATAAGCGAGAGAAGCAGCTGTGGGTTCATTAATAATCCTCAGAACATCCAATCCGGCAAGTTTTCCGGCATCCCTGGTTGCCTGACGCTGGGTATCATTAAAATATGCCGGCACCGTGATGACAGCTCGATCCACGGGCGTTTTGAGTTTATGTTCCGCTCTTTGTTTGAGCTCTTTCAGAATAAAAGAAGAGAGCTCAATCGGGTTATAAAATCTCTCCCCTACTCTGATTTTTACCAGACTATCGGTTGCATCATCCAGGACCTGATACCCAAAAAAAGCCCGTTGATCCTGAATATCTTTATAAGTCTTTCCTAAAAGCCGTTTAACAGAATAAATCGTATTGGCCGGATCTGAGATAAGTCTTTCATGCGCTTCATCGCCTACCACAATGGATCCGGCTGCTCCAAAATGTATAACCGAGGGGACCAGGGCAGGCTTACCGTAGTCCTTAATTATCTCCGGCTGCCCGTCCACGACTCTGGCGATAAGACTGTTGGTTGTCCCTAAATCAATCCCTACTATCGTATTTTCTTGAAGAATCCTACCCCCGCTTATGTCAATTGCTACTTTAGCCATGTAATATTGTTAATTTTACCTTCTACAAAATGGAATTACCAAAATTGTTTATGCGTGCAAAGTTACACAGCCTCTTGCTAACAGCGGGAATCTTCTTAGGGTTCCTTTTCTCTGCTGACATTCTGAAGGCACAGGTAATTGTGAAGGATTCAACAGCAGGAGGAATGAATGATGAATTTCCTGAAGGCGAATTGGGCAAAAAATCCAACATACGGAGTCGTATTCTTCAACTGAAAAAAGCCGGCGTTTCAGATGAGGAAATAATTCAGTTTTTCGGCAAAAGAAAAACAGACCCCAATTTTGATGTCAAGGTTTTTCTGGAAAGCAAGGGAAAATACACCAATCGGGAATTAGAGGAACAAGACATTCTTTCTACGGATTTGGAAGCAGAAATAGAATCTGAAGAAGAAGAAATGACCCCTTGGGGAAAAAGAAAAAAGAAGCTCAGTAAAGCAGATTTAGAAAAAAATCCGCTTTTAAAAGCCCAGGCTGATAGCCTGGAAATGATGAAGAAAAAGAAAATCCTGCTCTTAGAAAAGAAAAAGAAAGAAAAAGAAGATTTTCTTGCAAAGAAGGATACCGTTCTGGACAATATTTTCGGTCAAAGATTATTTTCTCAAAAATCAATGAATTTTTCACCGGATGAAAACATTGTTCCCCCTGAAGATTACAAACTGGGTCCCGGCGATGAAATTATCGTAACCATCTGGGGCACTGCAGAATTTTATGAGTCTTATGAGGTAGATAAGGATGGCTCTATTTATCCGGAAGGGGTAGGAAGAATCAATCTTTTGGGAGTGCCTTTAAAGACTGCACGAGAAATGATTCGTAGCCGATTCAGGTCCATTGTAGCCGGCGGGGCAAATATAGAAGTGGTGATGGGCAAAGCACGGACCATTCGGGTGAATGTTGTTGGTGAAGTCGTACAACCCGGAACCTACACCCTTTCGGCGCTTCATACCGCATTTAATGCCTTATATCTGGCAGGAGGCCCAAATGAGATCGGATCGTTAAGAAATATTTTTATCAAACGGGAAGGCAAAACGATTGATACTCTGGATGTGTATTCTTATCTGATACAGGGAGATATAAAAAACCAAATTTTTCTGCACAACAACGATTTCATCATCGTCTCTTCTCAGGGGAAAGTTGTCAATCTTGCCGGAGAAGTAAAGCGCGCAACCAAATACGAATTGAAATCAACAGAAAACATGAAGGATTTGATGTTGTATTCCGGTGGACCGAAACCTGAGGCCTCAGAAAAAAATGTTCAAATTCGCCGTTACGCCAACAATGAGGTCAATATATTCACTTTGGATCTGGATGAAATGCTAAGCCGGAAAGGGGATTTTAATTTGATGGATGGGGATAGTATAACCTTCTTTCGAGTGTTAGATACGCTTCACAATTCCGTTATGGCAATGGGAGAATTCAAATACCCGGGTGTCTATCAAATTAAAAAGGGTGACCGTGTTTGGGATTTATTGGAAAAAGCCGGAGGCTTAACCAAGGAGGCTTACACCAAGCGGGCTTATATCGAAAGGATTAATGCTAACCTTGAGATTGATTATCTCCCCGTTGATTTACAGTCCATCTTGCAATATGGCAAGAATTCTCTCTCAAACATTGAGCTTCAGCAGTTTGATGCATTCAGAGTATATTACATTGAAGATTTTAAAGACATTCGCTACATCAGCATTCGAGGGGAAGTACGAAAGGAAGGTACCTATATCTATTCCGGAAAACGGTCTTTAAAAGACCTGATCTATCATGCCGGGGGTCCTACTGATCAAGCTGACTTTACCACATTGGAATTGTCCCGTGTATTCAATGACGAAGGTTTTAGAAAAAGTTCTAAGACGGAGGTGTTACAGATCAAGTTTACTTCAGATTGGGATAATGACAAAGCCTTGGATTCATTTCTATTGAAACCTTTTGATCAAGTATTTATCCGCAAAAACCCCAACTTTGAATTACAGGAAAATGTACTTCTTGTTGGAGAGGTTTTATATCCCGGAGAATACACCAAGTCGGATAAAGGGGAGCGTATTTCCTCATTAATCAAAAGAGCAGGGGGATTAACCAAAGATGCTTATATGGAAGGCACCAAAATTCTAAGAAACAACCAGGAAGTGGTGATAGATTTAAAAAAGGCTTTAGATAAACCGGGGTCTACTTATGATAACATTCTAAAAGACGGAGATAAAGTTTTAGTACCCGAGGTTAATGACATTGTGCGTGTAGAAGGAGGCGTACTCTATCCGGTCAATATCAGTTTTGACCCGAGTCGAACAAGTTTTAAAACCTATTTGAACTCCGCAGGAGGCTTTGGAGAAAGAGCAGTCAAGCGGAAATCTATCGTACGCTATGCAAATGGAAAAATCAAAAGAACCAACTCTATTTTGTTTGTAAGGTTTTATCCAAAAGTAGATAAAGGCGCAACGGTCATGGTCCCGATCAAGCCAGTCCAGGCCAATCAGGGAATGAATACCCAAGCCATCGTTGGAATCATTTCGGCACTGGCTACCCTTATGCTGGTGGCAAGTCAAATCACAAGATATCAAAATACCCAATAATTTATCTTGAACGCCTGGTCCACTTTTACCAATCAATTTCTTGAAACCTGGAAAAACAGGCAAAGAAATATTTTGGCCAAGGTGGTCGTGGTTAGTATGCTGAGTGGATTATATGCGTATCTAAGTCCGGATGAGTATAGAACCCATGTAGTCATTTACCCGGAAGACCAGGGAGGACCAAGTTCAGGCCTAAATAATATTTTGGGTGCTTTTCCGGGCGAGAACAAAAGTACGGGGACCATTCGTGCCATACTTGCCAGTCATTCCTTAAGAAATGCCTGTATTCGCGATAGCATTCATTTGCATGGGTACACCCAAGAGGTTAAGGACTGGTTAAGAGAGGATCAAATCAAGCGGAGCTTCATCCTCTCTCGTTTGATGCCACCGCCGGTAGATGGTGAAGGGGCCTACACCTTTGCCAACCGCTACCTTAGTCGTATTTCCATCATCTTTACAGACGAAGATGGATTCATCTCCCTGAGGCTGACCACTGCAGATGATTCGCTTACCCTGGCACTCGGGCATTTATTTATTCGCCACGCTCAGGAATATCACCGACAGAGACAAAACCTAAAGGCTGGCGCACAAGCGCAATATCTTCAAATAAGAGCGGATAGCATAAATCGTGAACTGGATATTATTCAAAAAAATATCGCACGCTATGGCGATCAAAAAAGATATACCGCTCGCTATTCAGAAGAGGTTGAACTTCAGGATTTATACCGCAAGCAAGAGATCTTGCAGCAAATGTTTGTTTCGGTCAGTCTCTTAAAAGAGGAGGCTATTTCCCGCAATCAGCAATCGGCTCCATTATTTCAAGTATTGGATCCGCCTCAAAAACCTCTGGATGTGGTCAGGCATCAGGTGTGGGTTTATGTATTGGGCGGGGCTTTTTTCTCAGGGATTTTCTTTGTTCTCTGGTCTGTCAAAACTTACATACTAAAATTAATTTCGTCCCTCATTTGATTCAATAGGACGATAGCCTCTACCAATTCATTCGAAGGGACGCAGAATAATGAACCTTTTTTGTACTTCTGTTGGTTGTTATGGATTCGTAAATACACCATGTCCACTACGCCCTCATCTTCTCCCACAGAGGAACCATTCGACCTTGTCGTCATTGGTGCCGGTATAGGTGGTCTGGCAGCGGGCGCCATGGTGGCCCGGTATAAAAAGCGTGTACTGGTTCTTGAAGCCAATTATCTTCCGGGTGGTTGTTGTTCTTCTTATCCCAGAAAAGGCTATATTTTCGAATCAGGTGCAACAACCCTCATGGGATTTGATGAGCACCAACCCCTTCAATTGCTACAAAAGGCCCTGGGTTTTTCAATTGTCAAAAAAGAGCTAGACCCTTCCATGGTGGTGTGGATGGATGGTAAAAAAATTCTAAAACCAAAAGATTTCGAAGCCTGGTTAAGTATCGCCCAGCAAACCTTTGGGGATGCCGAAAAACAGGAAAAATTCTGGAGGCTGGCATGGAAAATCAGTGAGGTAGTATGGAGAATCGCAGGCAGCAATCTACGCTTCCCGCCTTCCTCCATTAAAGATTTACTTTATCTTGGGATTCAGAACAACCCTGCTGATATACGATATTTAAAATACGCTTTTCAGTCTGTAGAAACAGTCCTAAAAAAACATGGTCTGGGTCAAAACAAGGCTCTGATGCGCTTTCTGGATGAGCAGTTAATGATTACTGCTCAAAACACCTCATCAGAAACGCCATTCCTGTTTGCCGCACCAGCCTTATGTTATACCAATTATAGCAATTATTATCTGCCGGGCGGAATGATCTCTCTTCCAAAGGCGCTGTATCGTGAACTAAGGTGGAGAGGCTCCCAATTAAGGTTAAGAAAAAAAGTTACCTCCATTCGTCAACAAAAAGATGGATTGTGGGAAATTCAAGATAACAAAGGCAATTATTACTATGCGCATCATGTATTAAGCAATATTCCGGTTTGGAATCTACCGGGCATCACGGAAGGAAAACTCAAGCGCTGGGCAGAAAAAGAAGTAAAAAGATATCCTCGTTTCCGTGGAGCTTTTACGATGGGTATTGCGGTAGAAGATACATTTGAAGCGGATCTGCCTTTGCATCACCAAATTATTTTACCGGAAGGAGAGACTATTTCTCATTGTCGGGCTAAAAGTATTTTTGTTTCTTTCTCAGACAGGGGAGATACGATTCGTTGCCCTCTGGGCCAGCGGGTTTTATCTGTCTCCACGCATGTAGAGTTTCCTGAAGATTGGTTTAATGTTCCGGAAAGTTATGATGCTCAAAAACAACAAGTGTCAGAAGAAATTCAAGATATCATAGCACGACACATTCCCGGTTTCTCAAAAGATAAAATTGTTTATCAAATCGCGGCCACGCCATTAAGCTGGCAACACTGGACCTCCCGTCATTTGGGCTCTGTTGGGGGCATTCCCCAAGACATCAAAAACTCTTTGTTCACCCTAAGCGGTGCCTTAAGTCCTGTTCCGGGGTTTTATCGCTGCGGAGATACCGTCTATCCCGGACAGGGTGTTCCGGGTGTAGCCTTAGGTGGCATCATTGCAGCCGAAAGGATTAGACGAAAAATGGAAGGGGAATAACTCTATTTAAAATATTGTTTCATGGGTTTAAGATAATACTCCACCCACCCCTTTTTATATTCCTCTTCCGTGCCTGATGGCAGGCCGGTATGGATCATGCGCATTAAACACCCTTCGGGTATTTCCTGTAACTGTATTTCCAAAACGGAGTCCTGGTGATGTTCAGGAAAATCTGTTGTTCTCCATTTTTGAAGAATGCGTTCACCCGGCTGTAGGTCTAAAAACACAGCATGGATATATTTATTCCACGCAGTATAGCCTCCTCCTACCTGAGGGTCTATGCTTGCTTCAGAGCCGGTAAAGGCGCTATGTTCCCCACTATCTAACCACGCATTGTATAATAAATCCGGATGTATTGGGAATCTGTCTTCGAGCAAAATGGTATCTGTCATCGTATCGGAATTATGGATTGAAATGGTAACGAATAGAAAGGCCTGATTCAAAATCAAAATAGGAATTATTACCGGAGGCAATTTCTAAAGTCGGTTTTATATCAAGACCAATAGAAATAGGAATGGAGCCAATATAATATTCCATGCCTACAATCGCATCTATTCCGGCACCAACACCTCCGGAATTTTTGTGTGCGGGGTAATACCAATCCATCCCTCTTCTAGTCCAACCGGATCTATATCTTCTAACATGCCCACCCCCACCATAATACCAATTAAGGCCATCAACCCCGAAAGCCTGAGCATGGATTTCATACATAGCGGTTATGGCTGGTCCATGTGGCCAATAACTTAAAATCCCTTCAATGGCTCGATTTTCCCGGATAAAATACTTTCCGGATAAACCCGTCGGATCTCCTGCCCTAAGGCCAAGACTAACATTACCCGCATTTGTTTGTGAAAAAGAGGTGTAAGGGCAAGTCAAACAAAACAGCGTGACCCCCAGAGAAAAAAGCAAGGATTTCATTTGGATAAATCTAACCAATGACATTAATACAAAAGATTGAAGGATGGAATGTCCGGTAAAATCAGAATCGATTTATACCTTAGAACACTCCATTACGGCCTGAGTTACTTCTTCCAAAATTGAGGAAGATGGATCTCTTTCCAGAGCATTGCCCACGACAATGATATCTGCCCCGGCATTAAGAATTTTCAAGGCTGTAGATTTGTCTTTAATACCTCCGCCTACAATCAAAGGAGATTCTATTGCATTGGAAACAGCATAAATCATTTCCGGAGAAATCGGATCTTTGGCACCACTGCCGCCATCCATATACATAACCTGTAACCCTAACATTTCCCCTGCCATGACCGTACACTGAGCGATATCCGGTTTATCATGAGGGATAGGCATGGTGTGAGACATATAAGAGGCTGTCGTTTGCCGACCTGAATCAATCAGCAAATATCCGGTTGGAATGACTTCAAGCCCAGACTTTTTAATGTAGGGGGCAGCAATTACATGATTACCTATCAGAAGTTCCGGGTTTCTGCCACTAATTAAGGAAAGGAAGAAAATTGCATCTGCTTCAGCGGACACCTGAAGAACACTACCCGGAAATAAAACGACCGGTATAGAGGTAATGGCTTTCAGGTTCCGAATCATGTCATCCAGCTGGCTACTCTGCACCAGGCTCCCGCCAACAAAAATGTAATGAACGCCTTGAGATTCCGATCGGCGAATCAAGGCTAAATCTCTTTGAATATCAAAATGATCCGGGTCAAGAAGCAGGGCAAAACTTTTCTGCTTATTCCGTTTCCTGGATTTCATTAGTTCTAATACGCCAGAAGATTTCGTAGACATAGGATGAAGACATGAAGTACAACCTCTTTAGAATTAACGAACGCTGCAGGCAGAAAGCCTGATTGGTTGGTTCGTGCTCTAAAAATTCGATGTAAAATTACATTATATTCATTAGTATTGGAGAAATGCCACAGAAGTTGAACAATAGAAGAACCTTTCGATTCTTTTTAACCCAGATTATTCATTAG
>CANHCC010000066.1 GCA_947459115.1 Bacteroidota bacterium
AATTCAATACTGTCCGGAAGGACAGGAATATATCATGCCCTGTTCTGTAATTCAACCAACCTGTGATCTTCGAACCCTCTCCCAGCCATTCAATACAATATCATTTTCAAAGCCGTCCTCCACGAAAACAATTTAACCAATATTTTTTTCGTAATTTTAACCCGTACTCAAAAGGAAATGGTGTTCTTCCTTCCCAAACCGCTCTAATAAAGCTGATGACGCCTGATATCGTTAAGTCTTTAACATAAAATCAGGTATATGAACACACGAAACAAATCCATATTACTGACAACATTAAAACCCGGAATCTCTTATCTCCTTAAATGGAGCCTCCTCTCCCTTTGTCTCGGCCTGACAGCAGGAAGTGCCTCTGCACTCTTTCTCCATTCACTCGAATGGGTAACCGCTTTAAGAGAAAACCATCTTTGGATAATCTCCCTATTACCATTAGCAGGACTAGGCATAGGCATGTTATACCATTATACAGGAAAGGAAATAGAAAGCGGGAATAACCTTCTGTTGAGTAACATCTATCATCCTAAAGAAATCCTACCCTTCAAAATGGCGCCCTGGATATACATCTGCACGCTCCTGACCCATCTTTTCGGAGGGTCTGCCGGTAGGGAAGGTACAGCACTTCAAATGTCTGGGGCACTTGCAGATCAATTTACCAGGCCTTTTCGTCTTTCATCTGACGATCGTAAAATACTCCTCACCGCCGCGGTCTCTGCCGGATTCGGTTCTGTTTTCGGTACACCGCTTGCGGGCGCACTATTCGGACTGGAGGTTTCCAGAAAAGGTAAAATTAGGTATGATGCTCTATTTCCCGCATCTGCGTCATCCTTCCTTGCAGACTTCGTGACTAGACTTTGGCAAACCCCTCATACGCAGTATCACATTCCTATTCTTCCGGAAATCTCTGGAGCGCATATTTTATACGCTTGTATCGCTGGTATCGCATTCGGCCTGACGGCCCGGATATTCAGTCAGCTCATGCACTCCCTCTCCCACCAATTTAAATCAACAATGCCTTTCCCTCCCCTTCGACCCTTTGTCGGAGGAATCATCGTAGCATTCTCCGTTTGGGCTTTAGATACATCAAAATATATTGGACTCGGAATCCCTAGCATCCTGCAATCCTTTGAACACCCAATTCCCGTTTATGATTTTGCACTAAAAATGGTCCTCACGGTTCTTACTCTTTCCTCTGGATTCAAAGGCGGAGAAGTTACCCCTCTCTTCTTCATTGGGGCAACCCTGGGTAATGCCTTAAGCTACTTCCTACCCCTTCCGATCGGACTCCTCTCAGGAATGGGCTTTGTTGCAGTATTTGCAGGTGCGACCAATACCCCAATTGCCTGCACCTTCATGGCAATGGAATTGTTTGGACCAGCATGCGGATTATATGCTGGCATTGCCTGTGTCTTTGCATATCTTACCTCAGGTCATAATGGAATTTACACCAAACAAATCCTACCCCTTCCCAAATACAAATTCTGGTCATCCAAAAACTTAATCTCCATCGAAGATCAAAAGAAATTAAGGCAACAATCCAGAAAGAAATGCGATGCATCCCAAACCCATGATCCCAATTAAAGTCAATGTCCAAGCCCGACCTTAAAAAAAATGACACTTATGGATTGACCAGTAAGAAGAACATTCATTTATAAGGATTCCATACATTTAATAAAATACATCACCAATACGCTGGAAGAAAATGAAAATCATCTAATCAATAAAAATTAGACCCTAAGCTCAAAACAGAATTAGAATTCTCTAACTATAAAAATTAGAAAGACCTAACTTATATATCCGAAAGATCTTACTCAATCCCACATTCAAACACCCTTCTCTACCCCAAACCCCAGGCCCTGTAAGGGCCTTTCCCTTTTCCGAGGGCTTAAGCCCTCCGCCCTACCTCTTCCTCACCCGCTTCAAATTCAAATTATTCATCGCATCCATCTCCAAGCCACTCACCTCATTTCGGATTAATCGAATAATCCGATCGTAATACAACAATATCACAGGTACATCTTCAATCAATTCCTGTTGTAGTCTTTCATGATATTTCATCCTAACAGAATCCTTTGTTTCTAATAAGGATGCACGAAATTGAGCATCATAAAAGTCCTTTTGATAGCGTGTAGTATTCGGCCCTGAAGGAGCCCGGTTTTCTCCATAAAACAAGGATAAATAATTCTCAGCATCCGGATAATCTGCAATCCAGGATGCCCGCCAAAATGCCACCTTCCCCTGATAAATCATCTCCCTCAGACTACTTCCATCTCCATTATCCAAGGTCAGTCGTATGCCCACCTCAGATAATTGATATTGTATCATTTCCATCACGGGTTGATAAGAGGGGCTGGTTAACAGGGACAGCTCCGACAAGCCTCGACCGTTAGGAAATCCTGCAAGTTTCAAATAGTATTTTGCTGAGTCAATATTATATCGGATCCCTTTTACAAACCCTGTGTCCGATAATGGCATACCGGGTGGAACAATCCCTCCATGTGCGGCATAGCCCATCCCATTTAGTACCGTCCCTACAAGTTTGTCCCGGTCAATGGCATAGGCAATGGCTTTTCGGAAATATAAGTTGTGCAATGGATGAGGGAGTAAGGCAGTATCCATTTGTATCCCCAGATATTCGGTATTTAATTGGGGCTTCCGCATGAGATAAAATTTAGAAAGCCATTGGGACTTCAAACTGCCATCTTTTTCAAATAATTCTTCCTTCAGGCTTAAATCGGGGCGATTTAAAAAATCAATATCTCCCCGGACCAATTTATGAAATGCCGTCAAGGGACTTGAACTGAATTCAACTCTCACCGCATCCAGATAAGGAAGCCTGACCCCATTCTCTTCTTCAAAATATTGAGGGTTCTTGAGTAAGATCAAGGACTCTCCCTCTCGCCAGGATTTAAAAACAAAAGGTCCTGTTCCGATTGGGTTCGACCGATGCGCCTTTCCGATTTTCTCAATTACCCGTTTTGAAACTACAGAGGCATAAGGCATGGATAACAAGGACAAAAAGGCTGGAAAAGGCTGAACCAATTGAATTTTCAGAGTACTATCATTAAGCGCCTCAAAGCCGGATAGTCTGGAAAATACCTGTGTAGAATCTGCTCCCACCACTTTCCCATTAAAAATCCACTGACCAAAGGATCCGGTTTCCGGGTTGACAATTCGGTTAAAACTGTAAACAAAATCCTGCGCACGCACCCTTCTGTCTTCTGAATTCGTAAATGCTTCGTGTGGGTGAAACACGACATCTTGTCTTAGGTGAAAAACATATACTCGACCAGAATCTCGTATTTCCCAGGATTTTGCAATACAGGGCTGAACCTCCAGATTCGTGTCCAATTGAACCAGCCCGTTAAAAATTTGGGAAATCATCCAGGAATTAGACTGGTCACGGGCAAAAGCAGGATCTAAAGACGAAAGACCTGCTGGTAAAAGCATATTAAAAACCTTCTGATTATCATGCTTTTCCTTATGATATCCACAAGAAATCAACAAAAATCCTGTGCATAAAAACAGAAGAAAACGAGTCATTACCGGGGAAATAGTTTCGTAATTTTACAAAACTAAGCGGAAAGGTCGCATTTCAACGCATCTGACTTAATAATATTAAAGAACGAATGTCTAAAATTATTTCAATAGCTAATCAAAAAGGGGGCGTAGGCAAGACCACCACCGCAATTAATCTAGCGGCCAGTCTCGGCGCTCTGGAATTCAAGACTTTAGTCATCGATGCAGACCCTCAGGCCAACGCAACCAGCGGTTTCGGATTTAACCACCGAAATATGCAGCTTAGTATTTATGATTGCCTCGTCAATGACGATGTCCAGGTAAAAAACACCATCCTTACTACCACCACGCCCAATGTCGATATCCTTCCTGCTCATATTGATCTTGTGGCTGCTGAAATTGAAATGGTCAATCTCCCCGACCGTGAAAAGCGCCTCCGAGGCAAAATCCTTAGTCTGAAAGAAATATATGATTTCGTCATCATTGACTGTTGTCCCTCTCTTGGGCTTCTAACTTTAAATGCTTTGACCGCTTCAGATTCCGTGATTATTCCAATTCAATGTGAGTTTTTTGCCCTTGAAGGGTTAGGAAAATTGCTGAATACGGTTAAAATCGTTCAGCAAAGACTCAATCCGGATCTCGAAATTGAAGGCATGCTCCTCACTATGTATGACTCCCGCCTCCGTCTTTCTAATCAGGTGGTAGAAGAAGTTCGTACCCATTTCCCTGAACTGGTATTTGAAACCATCATTCAGAGAAATACCAAATTGAGTGAAGCCCCCAGTTTTGGAATCCCGGCCCTCCTATTTGACGCAGCCTCCAAAGGCGCTATTAATTACCTCAACCTCGCACGGGAACTCGTGCAGAATAACGGATTAAATCAAACCACTCTGGAACAACCAGTGTATAATTAATCCTAGTTTAAGATTATCGTTTAGAATGGACAATAAAAATAAAAAAGACCCCAAGAAAGGTGCTTTGGGAAGAGGCCTTAGCGCATTACTCGAAGACAATACCACCGCCAATCCTGAAGGTGCTACAAACAGTGCTGCCGGTCCGGTTGGCCATATACCAGTGGAGCAAATCGAAACCAATCCATGGCAACCCAGAACGCATTTTGATATTGTTGCCCTCGAAGAACTTGCACAATCTATCAAAGAACAAGGTATCATTCAACCCCTTACGGTTCGAAGACTTTCCGAGAATGCCTATCAGTTGATATCCGGCGAGAGAAGACTACAAGCCTCTAAGCTCGCAGGGCTCAAGGAAGTTCCCGCATATGTGCGAACAGCCGATGATGAACAAATGATGGAGATGGCCCTCATTGAAAACATTCAAAGAGAAGATCTGAACCCCATGGAAGTTGCGCTTGCTTACAAACGACTCATGGATGAGTGCAAGCTGCCTTTAGAAAAAATCGGAGAAAAAGTTGGTAAAAACCGTGCAACAGTAAACAATTATACCAGACTACTCAAGCTCCCACCCGAAATTCAAATCGGTATTCGGGATAATCTGATTTCAATGGGCCATGCCCGAGCTATCATTAACATGGACGATCCGGTTCAACAATTAACGCTTTATAAGGATACAATCGCTAATGATTATTCCGTTCGTAAAGTAGAAGAACTTGTTCGTGAAATAGCTATCTCCAAGGGCAAAAAAGTTAAAGAGCCAGCTAAAAATACAGGACCTTTATCCTCCCGTCAGATACATATTGCCGCATTGGAAAGGGAACTCACGAATACTCTTGGCTCACGGGTGAAAATAGCAGAATCCCAGCCGGGTAAAGGAGAACTCCGAATCAGCTTCGGCAATGAAGAAGAATTTGATGCCCTGATTGATTTATTGAAATAATGCAACATGTGCTGAGGGTTTGGATCCTGCTTTGTTGCTGGGCTCTGAGCGCAGACGCCAAAACGCCTGTTTCTGGCCAAACAGCCGAAGGAGATAGTAATCAGGTCTGCCTGAATGCACTTCCTCAGGAGATGGATTTGAAATTACATTTCGAAGCCGAAGCGCTTCGGAAAGATTCCTCCAAAACCAAAGTGCCTAAAGATTCAATTCCCTGGCCCAATCCGGAAATCGCCTGGAAACTTTCCCTCCTTCCGGGTGGAGGGCAGATTTATAACAAGTCCTATTGGAAGCCTCCCATCATCTATGCCGGACTGGGGGTATTCTCCTATTTGATTTTGGACAATCATGCCAAGTATAAGCAATACCGCCAATCCTATCTGGCAAAAACCGGAAGCGTCAGAATAGACTTACACACAGAATTTTCTGTGGAAGCAGTTCAGGCCCAACGCAACTTTCACCGACAAACCAGAGATATGTTATTTTTGGTAGGTACATTCTGGTATGCCCTCAACATTGTTGAAGCCTATGTCAGTGCTCATCTAAATCATTTTGATGTGTCCGAAAAAATCTCCTGGTATGTTGTGCCCGGACCAGTATATACCCCTTACACCAGAACCCAGATAAATCCTGGCATTCAGGCTGTCATTCATTTTTAAAACTATGAAAATTGCAATCATCGGTTATGGAAAAATGGGCAAAGCCATCGAACGCATCGCGCTTGAAAAAGGCTACACCATTTCAGCCATTGTGGAGGACAATTCTGCCCATTCCTTGGCCCAAATACAACCAGGCTTTGCCGATGTTGCAGTCGAATTTACCCAGCCGGATGCAGCACCAGATAACCTGAAACGCTTACTCGAAAATCAAACCCCTGTTGTTTGTGGTACCACAGGCTGGTGTAAGGATTTATCGGAAATTTCCGAATTTGTGCAAAAGCAGAACGGAACCCTGATATATGGCGGTAATTTTTCCATCGGGATGAACCTGATGTTCCGAGTCAATCAATTGATGGCTCAATGGATGAACCACTTTGAGGATTATGATCCCTGGGTGATGGAAAAACATCATCGCCATAAAAAAGATGCCCCGGGTGGGAGTGCCCTTATGCTCGCCCATCAGATTCTGGAAAACCTTAACCGAAAACAGCGCCTGGCCTCTCCTTCCGAATTGGAGCATCGCCCCCCTGCCCCGGATGAATTATCTGTTGGCGTTATCAGGTCAGGGGAGATCACCGGTATTCACGAAGTGGGTTACACCAATGCCGTTGAAACCCTAAGTTTTCATCACCAGGCCCATAACAGGGATGGGTTTGCCCAGGGCGCACTCACTGCAGCCCGCTGGGCAACCCAAAGAAAAGGCATCTGGACTTTCCAGGATATCCTCCAAGATAATATAAAAGGTTAGTAACTAACCAGGACCACTCAACAAATGAAAATTTTTCCTTGCGGCAGGGAATAATCTTCATTTGTAATTTATTTCCAGACATTCGTTTAATATAGTATTACGACTTCCCATAACCCCTTGGTTATGAAAACATCATCACACGATCTGCCTGGAATGTTAAACTCGGTTTGTCGTTTGAATTTGGTTAGTAACTTACCCAGCCTCAATTCCATCCACCACCCAAAGCCTTGTAGAGGTGAACTTTAGCCTGCATCTGCTTTAATTTGATTTCGACCAATTCCATCTTCGACTCCAAAGATTCTCTTTGGGTCAGCAAAACTTCCATATAATCCGCACGCGCAGAACGAAAGAGATTATTTGAAATGGTGATGGATTGTGTTAAAATATCCACCTCCCTTGACTTGGTGTCAAAGCTTTCAGAATAATTTCTAATTTGTGACAATTCATTGACTACCTCCAGATACGCATTTAAAATAGTCTTTTCATACGCATAGGCTGCTTGAATTTGCCGCTCATTGGCATTTAGATAGTTGGCACGAATGGCATTCCGATTGACAAGAGGAGCCACAAGATCTCCAGCAAAATTTAAAGCCATAGATTCAGGATTCAATAAGTAAGTTGGATTAAATGCCTGAAATCCAGTATGAGCTCGTAACGCAAACGAAGGATAAAAATTAGCCTTCGCCACTTCAATATCTAAACGAGAAGCCGCCAATTCTTTTTCTGCCTGCCGAATGTCAGGCCTGTTGGCCAATAACTGAGCAGGAATACCGGCCAAAATGGTATCCATTGAGACTTCTGTTAATACTTGTGGATTGCGTTTGATTGGCCCCGGAAATTTTCCCATTAGAAAATGTAATCGATTTTCAGTTTCGGTGATCTGCTGAAGGATTTCATATTGCAAATTCTGCGTATTCAGAAGTTGAGCCTGAAAACGGTTCACTGCAAGTTGGGATACCTTTGCAGCCTGTTTTTCCTGCTGTATGGTCTGAAGGGCATTACTCTGAACATCGATATTTCTTTGGACAATGCTTAATTGATTATCCAAAGCCATCAAATCATAATATGTCATTGCAATTTCAGAAATTAAATGCGTTACCATAAAATTTCTGCCTTCAATCCCGGCAAGGTAATTCAGGACTGCAGATTTTCTGGCATTTCTCAGCTTCTTCCACACATCCAGTTCCCATGAGGCAGACAACCCCAATCCGAAATCGCCCAGGGGTTTCGGAAAAGGTTGGCCAGGTTGAATTTCCAATTGTTCATCTACCGCTCCATTGCGTGTATAGTGGGCTTCCTTTTCTACTCCAGCGCCTCCGGTAAGGGCTACAAATGGCAGATATTCTCCTTTCCTGCTACGAATTTCATTCTTCTGAATTTCAATTTCGTGAAGCAGAATATTCAACTCCTGATTGTTGCCAAGGGCTGTATCAATCAAGGCAGTAAGATAAGGATCTGTGAAGTACTGACGCCAGTTAATTTGGGCCGAATTGGTCGAATCTTTGCAATTAAACCCATTAAACATCTCCGGTGTTTTTCTATTTTCTTCACGGGTGCGCGCCTGGAATACAGCACATCCGGTAAATCCCAACAAAATAAAGATGGAGATAGGCCAAAGCCTTAAGATGCTATTTTTCATTTCTGTCTTTCCTCCTGAGTTTGATCAAAATTTCTTTTACCCTTCTGGTGAGTGATTTGCCTGAATCAGATTTTATAAAATCTTCACTCAATGGGGTTTCTGACTCGTCCCGAATGAGCTTCTTTCCTTCTGCCAGACGACCAAATATATAATACAACCCGGGGACAATAATTACACCGAAAATTGTACCAAAGAGCATTCCACCTAATGCCGAAGAGCCTATCGTTCGATTTCCAATTGCACCTGGGCCTGTTGCAAGGACTAAAGGAATTAGTCCCGCAATAAACGCAAATGAAGTCATCAAAATTGGCCTGAATCGAACCCTTGCGCCTTCAATAGCGGCATCCAAAACGCTAGCGCCATCCTGATGCTTTTGAACAGCAAATTCTACAATTAAAATGGCATTTTTTCCTAATAAACCTACTAACATGATTAACCCAATCTGGGCATAAATATCATTCGCAAGTCCCATCATCTTAAGCAGTAGAAAAGAGCCGAAGATTCCGGCAGGTAAGGACAATACTACCGCTAATGGAATAATGAAGCTTTCATATTGTGCAGCCAATACCAGATAAACAAAGAGCAATACTATGATAAAAATATAGATCGCTTCATTACCTCGATTGGCCTCGTCATAGGATAAGCCTTCCCAGGCGATATCATATCCCTGAGGCAAAGTCTCCTTGGCTACCTCGCGAATAGCTTCAATGGCATCTCCGGTAGTATAGCCCTCCGCAGGTACACCTCGAATAGCTGAGGACATGTATAAGTTGAAACGCGTAATTTCATTCGGTCCCTGGGTTTTTCGCAAAGACATAAATGCTGAATAAGGCACCATCTCGCCTCTGTCATTTTTGATAAATAAATTTAATAAATCACTGGGCAGTCTGCGATATTCTGGTGCTGATTGGGTGTACACTTTATAAAAAGTATTAAACCGAACAAAGCCTTGTTCGTATGTACTCCCAAACAGAATATCTAAGTTTTCCATGGCTTTACCAATCGAAACCCCTTTCTGCATGGCCATCTTATTATCTATTATCAATTCATATTGAGGATAATTGGCAGCAAAAAATGTAAAGAGACCGGTCAGTTCAGGCCGCTTTTTCAATGCCTCCATAAACGCCATGTTCACCCGATCAAATTCGTGATAATCTACAGTGCTCGCCTTATCCAACAACCTTAACGAAAAGCCATCTGATGATCCATACCCTGGAACGGCCGGGGGTTCAAAAAACTCTATCACGGCTCCAAGGTCCTTAGTCTTCTCCTCAAGTTCCTCCATTATTTCATGAACATTTTGATGCCGCTCGGACCAATTCTTTAAATTAATCAAACAGGTGCCGGCATTAGAGCCCCGGCCCTCCGTTAATATTTCATAGCCGGCCAGAGAAGAGACAGAATGAATGCCTTCAATTTCTTCTGCAATTTTTTGTAATTGCCGGGAAACTTCGTTGGTTCTTTCTAAGGTTGTCCCGGGAGGCGTTTGAATAATCGCATAAATCTGACCTTGGTCTTCATTCGGAATGAAGCCCGCAGGTAAAAAACGATTAATGCCGAAGATACCCAAACCAAATAAGGCCAACATCCCGTAAGTAACCAATTTCCGATTGACAATCAAGGTCAATAAACGCGTGTATCGACCCGTGAGCTTATCAAAATGATGATTGAACCAGTCCAAAAACATTTGGATGGGTGTCCTCCTTTTGGGTTTGCCATGATTGTTTTTTAAAATCATCGCACATAGAACCGGAGTCAATGTCAATGCGACTACCCCTGACAACACAATCGAACTAGCCATGGTAATGGCAAATTGACGATAAAAGATTCCTACAGGCCCTGTCATAAATGCAACGGGAACAAACACTGCTGTCATAATCAAGGTAATGGCGATAATGGCACCACTAATCTCGCCGAGCACCGCCTTCACCGCATGATATGGCGATAAATGTTTTTCCTCCATTTTGGCATGAACGGCTTCCACAACCACAATTGCATCATCCACTACAATCCCAATCGCTAAAACCAAGGCAAATAAGGTAATGAGATTAATTGTGAGTCCGAACAATTGCATGAATATAAAAGCACCTATTAAGGATACTGGAACAGCTAAGGTGGGAATCAAAGTGGAGCGCCAATCGCCAAGGAACAGAAAAACCACCAAGGCAACCAAAATAAACGCTTCAACCAAAGTATGTAATACCTTGTCGATTGAAGCATTTACAAATTTGGATACATCATAATCTATTTCATATTCCATCCCGGGAGGGAAGTCTTTCTTCATCGTCTCTAATCGGACCTTGACTTCATCAATGACCTTGCTGGCATTACTCCCAAAATTCTGTTTTAAAACAATAGACGCTGATGGATACCCATCTTTATTGGAATAAATATCAAAAAACTGGCTTCCTAATTCAACTTCAGCCAGATCTTTAAGTTTCAGAATTTCTCCATCAGGATTAGCCCGAACGATAATATCACCGTATTCCTCCGGTTTATTGAAACGCCCCTTGTAAGTCAATACATACTCCAAAGATTGTGCGACCTTGCCGGAACTTTGGCCTAATCGTCCTGGACGACCAATAACACTTTGTTCTTCAAGTGCCTTCATTACTTCTTCTGTAGAGATATTGTATGCCCGCATTCGATCCGGTTTTAGCCAGATGCGCATTGCATACTGACGACTCCCCAAAATCTGAGCACGCCCCATTCCACTAATGCGTTGAAGCTCCGGAAGAATATGGACATTCGCGTAATTATATAGGAATTTCTCGTCGGCATTCTTATCTGTGCTGAATAGATTCACATACATCAACATACTTGGCTGAATCGGTGTAATGATAATCCCCTCCCGCTGCACGAGCGGAGGAAGATTGTTGATTACCTGATCCACGCGAGTCTTGACATTGACGACCGCTGCATTGGCATCTGTGCCTGGCTCAAACACAACCTGAATCACCGCCTCTCCCGCACTGGTGGCATCGGAAATGATGTATTGCATTCCTTGAACGCCATTAATGGCACGCTCAAGCGGAATCAGCGTGGAATTAACCAAAACATCCGCACTAGCCCCGGGAAAGGCTAAGAAAATATTGACGCGCGGTGGGGCAATTTCCGGAAATTGAGATATGGGTCTAGTGGTAATCGCTAAAAAACCCAGAAATATAATGGCAAGAGATATGGCTATCGCCAATACCGGCCTTTGAATAAATTTCGAAAACATAAAATTCTAAGGGAAAAGGTGAAGCTTATTCAGCATGAAGAGAATTCAAATTCTCTAAAACGGTTCGGATATCCACTAGCTTGCTTGAAATGGTTTGCCCATTTTTAACTTTCCGTAAGCCTTCGATAAGAACCCGATCTTTATCCTCTAAACCTTCCGTTACCACATATAAATGTTGTAATTCCTGGCCAATACTTATTTGTCTGGATTGAACAACATCGTTTTCATCTACAACAAATACATAGCGTTTATCTAATATTTCAAAAGTCGCCTTTTGTGGAATGATTAAAGCGTTCTTTAACGGTACCGGCATGAGGATATTGCCGGTCTCTCCATGCCTTAATAACTTATCGGGATTGGGGAAGGTGGCACGGAATGCAATGTTGCCTGTTTCATTATTAAAGTCTGCCTCTATTGTTTCAACTATACCGGGGTATTTAAATAGCTCATTGTTTGCCATCATCAATTGCACCTTCATATCAGGATCTTGACTGGCCTTGGACATATAATTCAGATATTCAGCTTCAGGCACATTAAAATAGACCCACATATTACTATTGTCCGATAAGGTCGTCAATAAATCCCCTTCGTCCAAAAGACTTCCCAATCTCACCTGAAACCGATCCATAATCCCATCAAAGGGAGCCTTGATGGTTGTGAAATTAAAATGAGTCTGTGCCAGGGATAATTCTGCTTTGGCTTTGTCATATTTCGCTTTTATCAGAGCCAATTCGTTTTTTGAAACAATATTGCTATCTGCTAATTGTCGAGTATTTTCATATTCAATTTTAGCATAATTCACTTCCGCCTGAGCTTTTTGCAACTCGGCTTCATACAGCATTGGCAATATTTGAAACATCGCTTGCCCTTTGCGAACATATTGCCCTTCATCTACATAGATATTCTGAAGGTAGCCTCTCTCTAAGGCCCGCAATTCGATGTGTTGGATAGATCTAATTTGACAAACAAATTCTCTTATCCCGGTCGTATCCATCCGAATCGGATTGGTCACTTCTAATTTTAGGATTTCCTCGTGCGCTTCGTGATCAGAATGACAACCGATCAAAAACATGACATGTATAAACGCAACAAGAATAGGGATTCTCAATTCCATGGGATTTAATAAATTAAA
>CANHCC010000067.1 GCA_947459115.1 Bacteroidota bacterium
GAGATGACTACGATGGTTGAAGGCAATAAAAAATGGTTGAAATTTTGCCCTGCGTCACGGCTTATTTTAACCCAAATTATGCATTAGAAAGTTTATTCTTCTTGTGAAACGCGTGAAACTACTACCAATGTTCAGTTTCTGCACTTGTGTTTTTAAACACTTTGCATTAGGAAAAGTGAGTGTGAAAACATTCTGAATCCCTTATTAATGTTGAGTTACGGAAATAAGCATCGACGCTAATGAATAATCCGGGTTGAAAGAATAAATGCCGGTGATTTTTAGACAAGGTTATTGGAGCCTAGCTACTATTAAATGGATACTGCTATTTTAGGCTTTCCATGTATCTTATATATTAACCCTTACCTTCACCCGCTAAAAAAAAGTGCAGCAATATATTCAGGATGGTAATTTTACTTTTATTCCCTGGTTCTTATTCTCAGTATATCGACGAGTCAACAAATTTTCTCATATTCACCATTTAATGAGTGAATCATAATTTTTTATTCCAAAATCATTTCCTAGCGATCGGAATTTCTCCCTGCTGCGGTTTCGAATTATTTTATTAAGGATATTATTTTTTTAATTCAGAGTAAATTGAAGCTGCATATGATCAATGTTGGATCGAATATCGAGATATCGTCCTGCTACAGGACTGATGTACAAAAAGACTTCTGGATTTAAGGCTTGCTGCTCATTTGGTTTAATACTTCTTACAACGATAAATTTTTCATTGAGGGGATTACTTATTTTAATTAATGTGCCTTCCGGAATATCTTTATGTATGGCGTACATAGGTTCTTGTTGTACTCTGGGGTCAGTTAAAATTTCGATTTTTCCGGTTAGTTTTACCATCCATGCTGCTTCTCCATTCGAATTAATTCGATTGGTCATACTTGCAGATTTGGGCAAGTATTCAGGCTTTTTAATTGGTTCGGCTTGAGGTTTTTCCTGTTGTAATACTTCATTAGGTAAGCTTTTTCCAATTGGTTTTTCTTGTTGCGTAGTTTCTGTTTTTCTTATGGATTTATCCGCCTCCTGAGTTTCATTGGCGTCTGGCTTTTTTCTCGGCATAACCGGAATGAGTAAAATTTCGCCTGCGACGAGTTTATCCGCTTTTGCGGGGTTGGCCCTCCGTATTTCTTCAACCGGTAAATTATAGCGACGGTTTATGGCATATAGGGTTTCGCCTTTGGTGATTTTATGTTGGATAAACTTTTCACCATTAATCATCTTAACGCCAATGGAATCCTTCATCCTTGCCTCAAGGTCGTAATTGTTCGGCATTTCAGCAAAGGCGATTGTTGGAAATAATACATACGCAAGCGCATGAAGAACACATTTTTTTACCATGATACTTTATTACGCGTTAACACTTCTTGAGCACTTGGAGAACCCAATTTTGCGGCCTCCTGATATGCTTTTATTGCTTCCGGAATCTGACCGGTTCTTTCATACGCCATAGCCAAATTTTGCCAGGTGGCAACCTCTTCAGGTTTGGCTTTTGCCGCTCTGTTAAACCATTGAATCGCCTCCTGATATTTGGCTTCCTTTGCATAAGTAATTCCAACTCGATTGGCTAAGTCCGCGTCATTAGGATTTCTCTCCGATGCTTTTTGATACCATTTTTTTGCTTCTTCAAGATTGCCATTTTTTTCTTCGACTTCTCCTATGCCGGTAAGGGCATTTTTCCCATTGCCGTCTAATTCTAACGATTTCTGATATGCATATTTTGCACTGTCAGACTTACCGGATTCTTTAAATACATTTCCAAGGTTATTCCATACGCCTGGATTGGCAGCAAATATTTCAATGGATCTCTGGTAAGCACCAATTGCTTCCGGATATTTATTTTGACGGGCATAGGCATTACCAAGATTGAAGAATCCATCTGCAAATTCCGGATGAATTTCCACTGCCTTTTTGAAATAGGTGAGGGCTTCCGGTATTCGATTACTTTCCATCAAAATAAATCCGACATTGTTCTGAGCCGATTCGTTATCCGGATCCAATTCGGCAGATTTGATAAAATCTTTAATGGCCTCTTCTTTTTTGCCGGCTTGATACAAGTATTTACCCCGATTGTTATACGCCAAGGATAATTCGGGATATTTCTGAATCATATCCCCGAATAGGGTCAAATCGTCTTTCCATATTTGTGTTTGAGAATAAGTTAATCCTGCCCATCCTAAGGATACAACTATTGGCAAATAATAGAATTTGGATATTGAAAAATTTCGGCCAAAGAAAATCGCGATTCCCATAAATAATCCGGCGGAGGATAAATAAAAATATCTATCAGCGGTCATGGCCTCAGACAGGGGAACGAGTTTCACTACCATAATCATGGAAGCCAGATACCAGATCCATCCAAATAAAAATTCCCCATGTTTGTGGCGTATTTTCCATGCAAGCCAGGTAATGCCTGACAGTATCAGGGGGGAGAGATAAAATATAAAGGGCAGGGCTTCACCCGCGGCTTTTTTCGGATAAGGGTAAAATGCAGATAAGTTGAATGGGACGAGCATTTTCCAGAGGTACCAGCAGAGGCTATATAACGCCACAAACAGGTTGTCGAGGATATTGTAACCTGCATCTTCCCGAATGGCGCCTACAGATTGCTGTGCAAGAATTGCTACAATACCTAAAGTTAAAGACACCAGCCAAAATGGCCATTTACGGATTATATCCTCTTTTATAATATGGCCTTTGATGTACCAATCCATCCCTACTAATATCAGTGGAAAGATCAAGGCCATGCCTTTAGCTAAACTTGCACAAATAAATAATCCCAGAGTAATCCATTGAGATTTAGGGTCTGAATGTTCCAAGCCCTTAATCCAGGTCAGGAAGGCTAATAATGTAAAAAAAGTATAAAGCACATCTTTACGCTCAGAAATCCATGTGACACTTTCTACATGTAGTGGATGTAAGGCAAATAGGGCGCCTGCAATTAAAGCAGGGATATAGCGCTTAGATTCTTTATTTCCGGTACCGCCGGGCTCGGGAAAAAGAAAGACAATGTAGGCAAGCAAAATGGAATTGGCCAGATGGAACAGCAGGTTGACGAGGTGATATCCCCAAGGATTCAGTGCCCAGATTTGATAATCAATCAAAAGGGAAATGACCGTCAGGGGATGATAATTTCCCCAAAGGAATTCGGTGAAGATGGACACCAAATTCTCCATGGAAAAACTCCGAATCAGAGAATTGTTCAGGACATAAACATCATCGTCCCATGTAACGAATCCATTTTTAAGAGAAGGCGCATACGCCACGAATCCGGCAACAGCAATGCTGCCCAAAATCATAAGTAGTTTATAATCTTTGGTCGTACTTTGTGCCTTGACCGCTTTCTTTGCCATAATTCTTCATGGTAAAGATAGCGTTGCAGGGATTCCTTCGATTAAAGTTTTCCACGGGACTCAAGGGCATTTCTTGCCCCCTCATTGCCCTTTTGAGCTGAAACTCTGAGGATAGAATCCGCTTTAAGCGTATCTCCCATAATGCCATAGGTAACCCCCAGATTATAGAGGGCATTGGCATTTTCAGGGTCTAAGGCAATGGATTTTTCAAAGTTCTCCAAGGCTTTGGGGAAGTTACCCATGAGCCCATAAGCATTGCCCAGGTTATTATACACTTTACTGTCTCCCGGTGCTTTTTTCAGGCAATTTTCTAAATAAAAAATGGCACTATCCGGCTTCCCAAGTTCCCCATAGGACTTACCCGCATTCAGCCAGGCATTGGGAGATTCAGGGTCCAGACGAATGGCAGTTTTAAAATTCTCAATCGCTTCCGGTAATTGCTTTTTTTCGTTGAGATACAACCCTCTATTGTTGTAGGCAAAGGGTAAATGTCGGGGAAATTGGCGAATCATATCACTCATGAGCACAAAACTATTTTCCCAAATTTTGATTTGGTTGGCAGATTTCCATGACCAAAACGACGATAATAGAATGAGTACTCCCCATGCACTCATTTTAAATTTTGGATGTTGATACAAGGCCTGAATACCAATTCCGAATAAAAAGCAGAATCCAAAAGAGGCAACATAAAAATATCGGTCATAGGTGATGGCGCCTACCGTGGTGAGAACTTTAATAAATAAAAAGATGGAGACCACATAAAAGGAAAGGGTGAAGAGGATATTTTCCTGATTTTGTTTCCATGCCCGGTAAAAAACATAACCAAATAAAAGAAGCGCCAGTGGCGAAGCGTTAATATACCAGGGTAGGGGCTCCGTATTGAGGGGATAAGCATAAAAAGCACTAAGATCCATAGGCCATAGGGCTTTAATCGGATACCAGACAAAACTATATATAGCAATCAAGATATTGTCCATCATGCCAAAGGTGTGACTGCTAATCCCTTCATTATGCGTTTGCCCACCTTGGGTTTCTACCCCAAAAAGAAGAATCCAGCCAAAAAGTATGCTGCAAAGAAAGAAAGGTATTTTATTAATGTGGAGGCTGTTTGTTAAAGCTTTAAATACATTCGCTTCTTGGGGCGTTTGTTTAACCTTATGCCAAACTTCCATCAGGACCAATATTACGGGAAAAATAACAGCGGAGGGTTTGGACAGACACGACAATACGAATAAAAAGAGTGTAAGTCCATAATGCAATGGGCTGCGGTTTTGGAGATACTGAAGCCAGGCCAGCATTCCCCCAAAAAAGAAAAAGGTATAGAGCACATCTTTTCGTTCGGATATCCAGGCGACACTCTCAACATGCATGGGATGTAGTGCGAAAAAAGCACCCGCTGCCAGAGCCGCTAAATCTTTTCCTGACATCTTCTTGACCAATAAAACCACCAGCAAACTATTAAGAAGATGTAACAAAATATTGGTTAAAATAAAGGGTTGAGCTTCTTTTCCCTGATACCAATAATTAAGCCCATATGAAATCAGGGTAAGAGGCGTGTAAAGCAGATAATAGGGTGCTCTGAACGATTCTTTAATCGCCTCCCCTTTTTCCATTTTCAGGATTGGATTTTCATACACATATTTATCATCATCCCAATTGGTAAATTCATGGGTAAGGGCTTTATGGTAGGTCAGGTAGGTTATCAAGAGTAATGCCCCAATAGAAAGTAAATACCAGAGCTTGCCAGAATGCGTATCGTTCGGTTTCTTTTTAGGAGAGGCTTTCATACATTTCAGAATATTTATGACCAGTCAAAATAAACAGATTCTTTAATGTGTCAGTTGGAAATTTACACACAAACCCCTCGCGGAAGATTTTAACCTCATTCATTGGTTCTCAAGCCAACCAAGATATCCAATATTCTACACATGCCACTTCATGCATCAAATCTTAATAATCCTAATGATCCCAACATCCTTGGAATTTATGAAATCCGTGTAATCCGTGAAATCCGTGTAACCCGTGTAATCCGTGTAATCCGTGTAATCCGTGTAACCCGTGTAACCCGTGTAACCCGTGTAACCCGTGTAATCCGTGTAATCCGTGTAATCCGTGTAATCCGTGTAATCCGTGTCTAAACCGTATAATCCGTGAAATCCGTGTCTAAACCGTATAATCCGTGTAATCCGTGTAATCCGTGTCTTAACCGTGTAGTCCGTGTAATCCGTGTCTGGCGATTATCCCCCAGCCACCCCTGCCAGCAAATACAAAACCGCCATTCTCACCGCCACGCCATTTTCCACCTGGTTTAGGATTTGTGACTGCGGCGCATCGGCCACCTCAGAAGAAATCTCAACCCCGCGATTAATTGGCCCCGGGTGTAAAACAGGGATTTCCCGTCCAATTTTTTGAAGCCGATCTCTCGTCAGACCATATCCCAGGGAATAATCTCTTAGTGAGGGAATATAGGCAGTGTCTTGCCTTTCCAGCTGAATTCTTAGCATAATCACCGCATCACACCAGGCAAGTGTTTCATCCAAATCATAGCTGACTTTGCAGCCGACACTCGTCATATCCGGGGGAATCAGTGTGCCCGGGCCACAAACGCAGACCTCCGCTCCGAGTTTTTGAAAAATTAATAAATCCGAAAAAGCAACACGGCTGTGTCTTATATCTCCAACAATCGCAATTTTTTTGCCTCTGATGCTTCCGCCCCAGTACTGAGTCAAGGTGTAAGCATCCAGTAAAGCCTGTGTAGGATGTTCATGGGTGCCATCTCCTGCATTAATTAATATTGCCGGGATATGATGACTTAAATATTGACAAGCCCCGGGGGCAGGGTGGCGCATCACCACCATATCCACCTTCATCGCCAGAAGATTGTTGACGGTGTCCAAAAGGCTTTCCCCTTTGCTCACACTGGAACTTGAAGACGAAAAATTAATGACATCTGCCGACAGCCGTTTTTCTGCCAGTTCGAAGGATACCCGCGTGCGGGTCGAGTTCTCGAAAAACAGATTAACGATGGTAATATCTCTAAGAGAAGGGACTTTCTTAATAGGCGCATTTAATATGCCTTTGAAATTATCCGCGGTTTTGAAGATGAGCTCTACATCCTCGGGGGTGAGGTCCCGAATGCTGAGAAGATGTTTTACCGATAACTTACCTTTCATGACTCGGCTTTTTTGTTTTCCCGTATCTGTATCCGCACGGAATCTTTTCCCCCTTGTTCCGCCCATTCCACCAAGACTTTCTCATTGTCCAGGGTATCAACGGTTAGGCCACAAAAATCAGCTTGAACCGGAAGCTCCCGTTTACGATTCCGATCTACAAGGACCAGTAATTTTACATTGGATGGCCGACCAAACGATAACATGGCATCCATAGCCGACCTTATCGTACGCCCGGTGTATAGCACATCATCTATCAGAATGACCCGTTTTTTTTCCAGTAGAAATTGGATATTGGTTTGATTGGCAACGAGAGGGCTCTCTTTTCTTCTAAAATCGTCTCTGAAGAAGGTGACATCTAATTCCCCGTATGGAATTTCAATGCCGGGATACATGTGTAACAGAAGGGAATGGATTCTTTTTGCAAACCGGACACCTCTGGGTTGAAGACCAAGAAGCACGGTGTTTTCAAAATCTCCATAGGTTTCCGATAATTGAGCACAAAGCCGGGACAGGGTTAAGTGGAGCTTTTCTTCGTCAAATAATTCCCTGTTTTCCAACGCTTAAAGGCCTCCTAGTTTACACAAAATTTCAAATTCAATCGGCGTTAATGGCATGACCGACAATCGGGATTGTTTGATCAGTGCAATATTTTCAAGACCCGGGGTAATTTTGATGGTCGCCAAGTCAACGGGCTTTTTGAAAGATTTATCCGGTCCTATATCGACGCATACCCAGTCTCCCTCCGTTGCGGTTGGATCCGGATAAGCTGTTTTAACCACCTTGGCAAGGCCTACAATCTGCTTATCCGAGACGGAGTGGTAAAACAAAACGGGATCATTTTTTTGCATGGATCTCAGGTTATTGCGTGCCTGAAAATTTCGGACCCCGGTCCAGGCCGTCTTTTTATCCCGGATTAAATCCGCCCATGAATAAGCCTCGGGTTCTTGTTTGACTAACCAGTAATTCATGATGATTGTTGCAAATTGTACCCAAAAGTCCGCATAATTCCTCAAAATCCCAAGGATTACGACTTTCAATGCCCTCATTCTTTGGGCTTGTGGTTTTTCTGAACGCGTACAAGCCAGGGTTTTACCTTGCCCTGTAATCGGCTATTTTGCAAAACCATTCTATTTGAGTAATTTCGCCTTTCGCTGTGAAAACCAATATCCACCGTCATATCTTTCTTTCCTTCGGGATATTAATCATCGTGACTTTCTTCACGAGGATTTCCCGTACAGCTTTATATGACGGCTTCTTCTCAAAAATTGAGGATTTACACAATCGAAACTGTCAGGCGGTTGACTATTCATCTGCCACCTCAGAGGGTTCTGTTTCTGAAGTTAAGCAAATGCAAGAAGGACCAATACTTCCTGTATTTCAACTTCTTAAATTCTTTGGGCTTGATAATAATTTTCCCGGAAATGTCTTTCCGGAAATGGGATCAGAGACACACCCTCTTGTCCTAAACGCCTATTTTTATTTATGTCAGAGGTGTGTGTGTTATGGATTTGCCGCAGCACCATAATCCGATTCGTTAGATCGAAATACAGACAAGCCGGGTCTGTTTAAATTCCGGTTTCATCAATTGTATCATTTTTAATTTTCAATAAATCATGCGTAATAAAAATGTGATTCTTACGCTTCTGGTCATTTTTGCAATGATCTGCGCGTACAACTTATTTTACACCTGGAAGGTGTTTAACATCGAGGCTGAGCTTGATGCGATGACCTCTGAAGAACGGAGCGAAAAGTTTAAAGAAGAGGGGTTTGCCGAAGAATATAAAGAAGCTCGTAAAAATTCTTTATCCCTGGGTCTTGATCTAAAAGGGGGGATGTTTGTTACTATGGAAGTAGGGGTGGATGATGTGATTAGAGGTATGGCTGACAATACAACAGATCCTACTTTTAATACGGCAATGGCCAATGCCCTGAAGAAAAAACAAACTTCTCAGGAGAGCTTTGTTGATCTGTTTGTGGCCTCTATTCGTGAAATTGATCCTAAGGCTAAACTGGCTTCCTGGTTTACATCCAAAGAAACAGGTATTTCTTTCAATTCTACGGATGAAGAGATTATTGCGCTTTTGAAAAAGGAATCCGATGCCGCTATCGACAGAACTTTCCAGATTATCAGAACGCGTATTGATCAGTTTGGTGTAACTTCTCCAACCATTCAGTTACAAGCAGGAACCGGTAGAATTTTACTTGAACTACCCGGTGTAAAAGATGCCACCCGCGTGCGCAATCTGCTCAAAGGAACTGCCCAACTTGAATTTTGGGAAACCATTGCAATTGGGGATGCTGCCCCATTCATTGAGAAAATCAATGAAAAAGTTAAAAGTATGAAAGGCCTTGGTGGTGCTACCACAGACACTACTACCATCGCCTCTGCTGAAGGCGATACCTCCTCTACCGGTAATGCTGCCATTGATAAAGCTCTGGGTGGAAAAGACAGTGCTACGGCAGCTGCAGATACTGCAGGTATGTCTGATGAAGAAAAGGCTAAAAAATTCATGGAAGAAAATCCATTATATAAAGTCTTGAAACTGGATCAAAACATTAAGGCCAATGCCCCCATTTTTGGGTTTGCTATTCCTGAGGATACCAGCACAGTTAATGCCTACCTGAACGATCCTGCTGTAAGAGCTATCTTACCTGATAATTACAAGTTTTTATGGACAGCAAAGCCTGAAAATGGCTCTCAATATCTGGCCTTGATTCTTATCAAAAATACCAGTGATGGGGTAGCGCCACTAGGGGGAGAATCTATTGAAAGAGCGCGTGCGGATTTCGATGAAAATCGTAACCCCAGTGTATCAATGTCCATGAATTCTGAAGGTGCCAGAATTTGGAAACAAATGACAGAGGCCAATATCAATAAATCTATTGCTATTGTTCTCGATAATATGGTGCATTCTTATCCGGTAGTAAATAATGTCATTGCGACCGGACAGTCTCAGATTACAGGGAATTTCACCATTGAAGAATCTGAGGATCTTGCCAACCTCCTGAAAGCAGGTAAATTGCCTGCACCTGCCAGAATTGAGGGTGAGGAAATTGTAGGACCTACTTTGGGTGCGGATAATGTGAATCAGGGCTTGATGTCCTTTTTACTTGGATTCCTGGCTGTGGTTGTTTTCATGTTATTCTACTATAGAAGTTCTGGCTTAATCGCAAACATCGCTTTGTTGTTGAACCTGTTTTTCTTGTTAGGGGTATCTGCTGCCTTTAATGTCGTATTGACCCTGCCAGGTATGGCGGCTATCGTTTTAACCATGGGTATGGCTGTGGATGCAAATGTGTTGATCTTCGAAAGGATACGCGAAGAAATCGAGGCCGGCAAATCTTACAAGGCCGCTATTAACGCCGGTTTCAAAAATGCCTTCTCCTCTATCATGGACTCCAACATCACCACCTTCCTTACCGGTGTTGTCCTGTTTGCTTTTGGTATCGGACCAATTAAAGGGTTCGCTGTGGCTTTGATGATAGGAATTGCAACCTCCCTGGTCGCTGCTTTGTTTGTTTCCCGTTTGATCATAGAGTTCATGATGGATCGTGGTAACAATAATCTTCAGTTTGGATCCTCCGGCTCTACTCATTTCTTCAAAAATATTGATTTGAAAATGGTTGTGCGTCGTAAGACCTTCTACGCATTTTCAGGAATATTAAGTGGTTTAAGCATTTTGTTCATTGTGATGTTTGGCTTTAAAATGGGTGTAGATTTTCAAGGAGGAAGACAGTATGTCGTTGCCTTTAATCAGGCGCCCGATGTAGAGTCCATTCGTCAGGAATTGACAGCCGCCATGAACACCACCCCGGTAATTAAAACCATTGGTAATTCCAATCATTTGATGATTACTACCAGTTACAAGGCGACAGACAATAATGCGACTGAAGAGGTAAAAGGTCTTTTGGTTAGTACACTAGCTAAAAAATATGGAACAACAGAGAATGATATTATTAAATCCTCTGTTGTTGGTCCGACCGTGGCAAGTGATATCAAGGCATCTGCTGTTAATTCTGTGGTATTCTCCCTGTTAATCATCTTTTTGTATGTGTTGGTGAGATTCCGTCGTTGGCAGTACTCATTGGGTGCCCTTCTGTCTCTGGCCCATGATGTGATTGTGATGCTCGGGATTTATTCCTTACTCGGATATCTGGATATCATGCCATTTTCAATGGAAATCGATTCAGCATTTATTGCCGCTGTTCTTACCGTAATTGGTTACTCAGTGAACGATACGGTAATTGTATTTGACCGCATCCGTGAAGATCTTGCTGAAATGAAGAGTAAAAATCTTTCAGATATCTTCACTATTGCTATCAATCAGACTTTGAGCCGTACCTCCATTACCTCCTTAACCACCATTTTGACAGCTTTAATTCTGATCATTTTTGGTGGAGAAGTGATTCGTGGATTTATGTTCGCCATCCTAATTGGTATCACCTTTGGGACCTATTCTTCAGTATTCGTTGCTTCCGCGATCTCATTTGATTTGTTGAAGAAAGAAAATGAAGAGCCTAAGGCTGCCTGATAGGTCTGACCTTAAATGAATTAAAAACGCCGGGCTGCAAAGCCCGGCGTTTTTTTGTTTCCAGGGGGTAAGTAACTTACCGGGAGTTAGGGTAAGTTACTTACCGGAGGTAAGGGTAAGTAAATTACCGGAGGTAAGGGTAAGTAAATTACCGGAAGTAAGGGGTAAGTAACTTACCGGAAGTAAGGGTAAGTTACTTACCGGGAGTAAGGGTAAGTAACTTACCTGAAGTTAGGGTAAGTAACTTACCGGGAGTAGGGGTAAGTAACTTACCTGAAGTTAGGGTAAGTAACTTACCTGAAGTTAGGGTAAGTAACTTACCCTAAGGGTTGCAATATCTTTTGATTAATAGCGCAGCTTCTGCACTTCCGGTTTCAGATGCCTTTTTCCAGCAAAGGCAAGCCTCCTGGGAATTTCCAGTCATGGCATATACACCTCCGGTATGCAAATGGATAAACGGTTCATCAGGGTAATTTTTGCTTAATTCTACAAAGGCATGCAATGCCTCCTGATAATTCCCATTTAAGTAATCTAAATTCGCTTTATTGAATTTCGCAATCACGATGCTTGTATCCAAAGCTATGACTTTGCTATACAAGGCCAAGCTTTCTTTAGTATTGCCCTTTCTCCTTTCAATAACAGCCTTCATTAGAAGCGCTTGTATATAATCCGGCTTTTGTTTCAAGCAGTTTTCAAGATCACTTAATGCCTTCGTCGTATCATTTATTTGAAAAAAAGTGAGCGCGCGATTGTAATGACTAGGGGCATGCTCAGGCATTTTATCCAACGCATTACTAAAATCCCGCAATGCGCCAAAATAATCTCCTTGAGCCAACCTTGAAGTCCCACGATTGAAAAATGCCATTGGATATCCGGGATAACAAACGAGGGCTCTATTGTAATCCTGGATTGCCCTGTCAAATTCATGTTTCATATGATAAACAGTTCCTCGGGTAAGCCAAGCTTCACATAGATTTGGGTTTTCCTTTATCGCAAGATTTAATTCTTCAAGGGCTGCTGTGTGGTCTTTCCGTTTGATTTTTTGAATACCGGCATTTAAATGGGATTCTGCTTTAGGCATAGGTTGCGCTATACTTCTGACGGCAGAACCGCCCAAAAACATGAGTAATAAGAGTGTTCGGATCATGGTTTACAAAACTGGCTAACCCACTTAACGGATTCGGTTTTTCCTAAACTCATCGAGGCTCTCCAATCTTCGCAAGCTGCATCTTTTTGACCCATTTCAAACATCAGGCAAGCCCGATTATATAGGGCATCGGTATTTTTCTTGTCTATTTCCAATACTCTGCTAAAGTCTTGCACTGCCTGAGGATATTCCATTCTGCTGATTCTGGCCTTTGCCCTAAGTAAAAGCGGATCTATGGATTTTGGGTTCATTTCATGGGCATAGGTATAATCTAATATGGCCTCCAGGGTATTGTCTAATTTCATACGGATATTTCCCCGTTCAAGAAGATACTGTATGTTCGTTGGGTCGTAATGTATCGCTGTGTCAAAGTCCTTTAAAGACCCTTTGTAATCTTTTAAGGCATACTTTGCCCGTGCAATTCTGGCAAAGGCATCATAGGCTTCCGGACTTAATTTTAAAAATTCTCTGAAATCCTCAATC
>CANHCC010000068.1 GCA_947459115.1 Bacteroidota bacterium
GAATGTTCTTTTTATGAAAGAGAAGGGGTTCAGGCAGAATTTTATGGGCACCCATTACTAGATGAATTTGCAAAGCCCTTGCCTGAAACCGGTGAACTTACAAAGGTTTCTAAACCTATACTTGCCCTATTGCCGGGTAGTCGGGTTCAGGAGATTCGTAAAATTCTGCCTGTATTTATTCGGGCTGCCAAGCGATTTCCTGGATACGAACCTGTGATTGCCTGTGCGCCAGCCATAAATTCAGAATTATATGCAGCTATCCCTGAGACCAAGGGTGTACTTAGGGTAGTGAATCAAACCCGAGAATTATTGCGGCATAGCAGTTTAGCCCTCGTTGCATCCGGAACAGCCACCCTGGAGGCCGCTTTGGCTGGTGTTCCACAGGTGGTGGGGTATAAGGCTAATCCTGTCTCTGTCTTTTTGGCCAGAAGACTCGTCAAAGTCAAGTATATCTCTTTGGTAAATTTGATTTTGGATAAACCTGTTTTGAAAGAGTTAATACAGGAGGAATTAAACGAGGAATCTTTGGTTAAAGCCTTGTCAGAAATTGCAGGTCAAACCGAAGGTGCTCAAAAAATGAAAGCAGATTATGAAGAACTCCTGCAAGTTTTGGGTGGGCCCGGTTGTTCGGTTCGGATAGCGGAACAAATTTTAAAAGCCATAAAATGTGATAGATGAAAGCACTTAGGGCGATTATATTTTTGATGATTCTCCTATCAGGCTTGAGAGGTTTATCTCAGTCTGTAACCGTTTGGATAGATCCCAAGCCTGCAATGATGGGGTGCTTGTATTCGGCCTTATCCAAAGATACCTGGGTGATGAGAGGAGATAGTGTTCCGGAATTAATCACTAATCTAAAATATGGTGAATCTGTTCAGCTGAAGTATCTGGGGGGTAAAATCCAATTGTTGCGCAACGGGGTCAGTTTGGGTTTTTGGCCGGAATTGATTTTTTGGGTTTCAGATTCAGTTGCTAGATTTAGTATAACGCCCGATGGGGGAAAAAAGACCATTGAGTATTATGATCATCTAAAGGTTCAGGGGTATAAAAATCAATTGAGGTTATTAAATCTCGTTTGGATGGAAAATTACATTTGCGGGGTTGTGGCAGCTGAGGGTGGTATTTATAAAACGCCGGAATTTTTGAAAGTCCAGGCCCTTTGTAGCCGAACCTATGCGATTCGGAATATGGGAAAATTTCAAAGGGATGGATTTGATTTGACCGACAAAGTAGATTGTCAGGTGTATCATGGTGTCCCGAAGAATCTTCCGGGGGTAGATGAGGCTGTTCGGGCCACCGCAGGTTTAATTGCCTTAGATGGTTTTGGTGAGCCTATTGATGCTGTATTTTCGGCCAATTGCGGAGGGCAGTCGGCCAATTCAGAAGAGGTCTGGACTGCAAGCTCTTCTTATTTAAAGTCCACCGAAAGTTATGATCACTATCGGGAGTTTAGAAATTCCGCATGGACTTATACAACATCTGTTCAGGATTTAATTACCTTGTTTTCAAAATATTACAAAACATCCATATTAAGTTGGGAGGTTATACCGGATGGGAGTGGGCGTGTGCGACAATTGGTTTTTAACGGTAATCCTAAAATGGTCATTTCCGGGACTGAATTAAGATCCCTACTGAAACTCAAGAGTACCAAATTCAGAATGTATCAAATTCAAAGCCAAATGTTTTTTGCAGGTCAGGGCTTTGGTCATGGTGTAGGGATGTGTCAGGATGGGGCCTACAAACTTTCTACCCTAGGCTGGAATTATGAGAATATTCTTCGACATTTTTACCAGGGCGTATCACTCCTCTCCATATCCGATTGGCAGAAAAGGATTTCTCAGGGACGGGCAGAAATACCTGTTCAGGAATCCGACTCAGCTGAGGAGGATAGTCAAACAGAATAAGCCGGATTCATTTTGTTTGATATAATGGAGTAGTAAATTGTTTTCGTTTGAATAAGTTTTTGAATAATTTTGTATTCATAAACCCATAGAATTTTGCTTTCATTCTTTTCAGATATTATCCTGTTAATTATTCCTGTACTGAATACAGCCTACACCTTGTATGTGGCAACTGTTCTGTTATTGGACCTGAGTAAATTAAAAAAAGGGGCACTGAGGGGTCTGATGATTTTTTCCAGTATCTGCATTCCATTTATCATAATCTTTCGCTTTACGCCATTTAGGGAAGAAATTACCCCTCATGCCGAATATCTCAGTAAAACTGTTTTTGAGTTTGGTTGGATGATGTTTGGTTTTCTCCTCTGGTTAGGTAGTATTGCGCTTTTACGATTACACATATATGGGGGCAAGAGCAATGCGCCGACGATAAGAGCCAGTGGAAAAATATATACATGGACTTTTAGGGATTTCTTCCGCAAAAACTGGCGGTTAATGTTTTATTTAGGCGCAATAGGCTTATGGGTGGCTTCCTATTTCATGCTTTCATTTTACTTAGAATATTGGAGTGATTTGCATCAATCTAAATTATAGCAGATGCTTCAACGGTTTTTGAGATTAAAGTAGGGTTGAGAGCTGTAGGATTGATCTTACATAGGCTGTAATACCCTCCCTAAATGGTTTTATTCATTTCCCTGTAACTTGGGTGGATTTTAAAGGTTTCCTTTTTGGCTATTGCTGCATTTGTTTTGTAAATCTGAATTTTAACTAACGCTTTTGTGTTTTAAGCCCTATGAAAATTCGTTCCTTCTTCTTCCTTCCCCTTGTTTTCTTTTTTCAGATGACCACTCTGGTGTATTCACAATCGGGAATTCTTCAGGGTCTTGTAAAGGACAAACGGTCCGGGGAGGGTCTTGGAGGCGCCTCCATCTCTATAGAACAGTTAGGTGTTGGGGTTTATGCGGATGAAAATGGAAATTACACCCTTCGAGGCATCAAACCCGGTACCTACCAGGTAAAGGCATCCTATACGGGGTATAAATCAGATATTCGATATGAAGTACTCATTCCCTCAGGGATTACCATATTGAATATGGAGTTGGAAGAAATGGTAACGGAAGTAGAGGGCGTAGAAGTTATTGCGTCACCCTTTACTAAATCTGCAGAAACTCCCTTAAGTATTAAGACCATCGGGATAGACCAGATTCGTTCCAATCCCGGAGGGAATTTCGATATTTCTAAAGTTGTTCAGGCATTGCCCGGGGTTTCAGGCTCTGTTGGATTTCGAAATGATATTATTGTGCGTGGTGGAGCGCCAAACGAAAATGTATTTTATTTGGATGGAGTAGAAGTGCCGTTCATTAACCATTTTGCAACTCAGGGGGCATCCGGTGGCCCGGTGGGTATTTTAAATGCCCTGTTTATTGAAAAAGTAGATTTCCAAAGCTCTGCCTTTGGTGCTAAATATGATAATGCTTTGAGTTCTGTATTTGATTTCCAGATGATTTCCGGGAACAAAGAACGAATGCAGAGGCAATTTCAGTTGGGGGCTTCCGAAGCCGGGCTTACCCTTGACGGGCCATTAGGAAAAAGTAAAAAGACTACCTATTTGTTTTCTGCCCGGCGATCCTATTTGCAATTTTTATTTTCCGCCCTGGGTTTGCCCTTTCTTCCGGACTATTGGGATTTTCAGGCTAAAGTGGAACATAAATTTAACGACAAAACCACACTCTCTTTCATTGGTTTGGGATCATTGGACAATGTTACGCTGAATCCCCCGGACAATCCAACTTTGGAAGATTCTGTTCTATTGGAAGGAATTCCGAGAATTCGTCAGTGGAGTTATACCAATGGATTAGTATTAAAACGCCTGACAAAGCGGGGATTTTATACCCTTGCTTTAAGTCGCAATATGATGGAAAATGGCAATACGAAGTATGATTTTAATGATGATACCAATCCACTTGGATTGAGATTAAAATTCACCAGTCAGGAATCTGAGAATAAACTACGCTTCAATCAGGTTGAAAATTACGGTAAATGGCGGGTTGGATATGGTGCCGTTGTACAATTGGTGCGATACACCAATGAGATTTTTAATCGCAATTTCGCTTTCCGTACCCCTGCAGGTATCTTTCTCGATACTTTAAGTGCGAATACTTCCATGTCGTTTTTCCGGTATGGCGCTTATGGGTCTGTTTCCCGTACTTTTATGGACGATCGTTTGTCTGTCTCTGCTGGCATTCGCACGGACATGAATTCTTTCACCGATCAGGGAAACAATCCTCTTGAGGCTATTTCGCCCCGGGCCAGCATAAGTTATGCCCTCACAGAAAAATGGACGATATCCGGCTCTGCCGGACGGTATCACAAATTGCCGCCCTATACTATACTGGGGTTTGAGCAGCCCGGTCCTCAGGGGAATGAACTCATTAACCGATCAACTCGCTACATTCGCTCAGATCATTATGTGACCGGAATATCTTTCTCGCCAGTGAATAGCATGCAAATTTCAGTGGAAGGATTTTATAAGCGCTATTACCGATATCCGGTGAGTGTTGTGAATGGGATTAGCCTGGCAAATCTTGGCGGGGACTTTGGTGTCATTGGCAATGAAGCTGTTTTAAGCAATGGTAAAGGCGAATCCTGGGGAATAGAAACCTATATTCAGAAAAAGCTTACCAAAAGAATCTTTGGTATAGGCAGTTATACGTATTACAGGACTGCATTTAGTGGAATGGATGCAGACCGAAAAATACGCTCTGCCTGGGACAATCGCCACCTGGTCAGTCTGACTGCCGGATACAAATTCTCCCGAAATTGGGAGTTTTCTGCAAAGTTGAGATACTTGGGCGGTTTCCCCCTTACCCCATATGACGAAGCGCGATCTTTGGCAGAATATCCATTAACCGGCGCCGGCGTCTTTGATTTTTCAAGACTCAATACGCTTCAGGGGCCAGATTTTCTGCAGGTAGATACCCGTTTAGATAAAAAATGGTTTTTTGAGAAATGGAGTTTGAATTTTTACCTGGATGTTCAAAATTTCTTTGGCAGGGCAAATATTACCAGTGGGCCGGGTTTTGCTGTCAGACGCAACCCAAATGGCTCTGTGTACACAGACCCGGCAAATCCGAATGGCGTGCCTGTTTATCTTCCCAATGACGGTTCTTCGAGAGTGCCCTCATTCGGGCTAATTGTTCGGTTCTAATCTGTGGGCGGATTGTATGAATTGCCTGTTCGGTCTTGATTATTGACCAATGGCAGGGCGATTTATAGTTAAAATTGGATTTTACCGGATTAAACAATATTTTTATGATGGAAAATAAAGTTGAGATGAAAAATTTCATTGTTGTTATAGTCTTTCTTTTATCAGGGTTGATTTCAGGCGTTGTACAAGCCCAGGCAATTCAATTGCCCGGCGGTTGGTATCCCAATTTCCCCATAGCTAACTGGCATGAGAGTAGAGCCAATGTAATTCAGACTCTCAACACTCAGGGGGTTTCCTTTACCCGAAATGTGGCCGATGAATTAATCTGGAATTCCATCGTAACCACTTACCCAACAGAGACAGATTTATTATTTAGTCCGACCAATCAATTAGAACGCGTAACCGTTTATGTTCATGAATTGACGAATGCGACAGCAAGACACGCGCAATGGTTCACGCTGTTTTCTGCGCAGTATGGCATGGATTACTCAGAGGAGAATAATTCAGAAATTCATAAGTACAAATGGCCCAATGAAAATAATATGGCGGTAGAATTGATATTGTTCAAACAAAACCCCAATTTCGCAATAAGGGCAGAGTTTGTGTATCCATAAGCCAGTCGTTGGGGGTACTCCCGAGGCTCTGACAAGTTAGCATGAGGCAATTTCTTGCAGGTATAATCCTATTTCTAGGCGTCGTTATTCAGGTTTGGGGCCAGAGTCCGGGGCATGTCCATTACAAGGCAGGCGAACAGCTGCTGAGGCAGAATAAAGCGGTTGAAGCCTTGGATAAGTTCAACCTTGCATTAATAGAAGAACCCAGTAATTTTCTTTATCATTCCGGCAAAGGTCAGGCGCTGATGAAACAGGGTAAGGCAGATGCTGCGATTATTGCCTTTCAAAAGGCGATATTTTATAAAGAGGATTATGCACGCGGCTATGAACTTATGGGAGAGGCTTACCTGGATTTGAATCAGATAGATAAAGCCATTAACTTTTATAATCTTGCCTACAAAACAGAAAATGATATCAGTGCAAAAGTGGCCTTTAAAGCCAATTTGATAAAGGCATTAATTGAATTTGATCGTCTGCCACAAGCAGAGCTCCATGTCAATGAGCTCCTAACCCTTGCCCCTTATAATTCTGATGCTCACTTTTGGAATGGGGAGTTCAATATGGCATCCGGTAATTTAAGTGCGGCCATTCGGGGCTATAAAAAGGCATTAGAATACAATAAAGAGGTTAAGCCCGAGGCTACAGCCAGAATATATTATGGTTTGGGGAGGGCCTTATATCAAAATGGGGACACCGAAAATGCCAAAAAAGCATGGTCCAAAGCGAATTATGGGGAATACAAAAAGTTGGTAGCTGAGGATATGTCCCGGTTGAATCCTGAATATTACTATAAAGCCGGTGTTTCGTATTATATGACGGGGGATTGGGATGAGGCCATGCTTCAGTTAAAAAAAGCAGTTGAGATGAAAGCCGATTATGCTCAGGCCTATAAATATCTTGGAATCATTTCGGACAAGCGCGATTTAACCACAGAGGCGAATAGTTACTTTACAAAAGCTGTTCAAACCGAGAGAGATAGTTCCAAGCAGGCTGATATTTATTTGATATGGCTTACCTCTCAAATCGAGAACGAAAACTTTGCAGGAGCCATTACCTCTGCAGAGCGGGTATTGAAGTTTAATGACCAGAATTCAAAAGCTTGGTTAATGAAAACTCAGGCCGAGTTTCATCTCAGCAGGTACACAACTGCGATGCAATCTGCGGAAAAGGGATTGGCAACGATGGTCAATATTCAGGATCCGGTGAAAAAAGCCCCGTACTATTATTATTTGGGTATTTCGGCACGCTTTGCCGGAAATATTTCCAAAGCAAAAGAAGCGTTAACACTCGCACTTCACGGGAATACGAAGTATGCCGCCCGGCATGAATTGGATATTTTAACGGGTGTTATCTCTAAGTAAAAAAATCTCTCGGTGCCGTTTCGCTCTCCTGTCGCCGATGCGCTTCCTTGTTTGAAAAATGTATTTTTCAAATTAAATTAAATCCTTAAATTTGCATTTGTCCATTCAAAATGAATGAATTATGTTGGTGGAAACCACAGGGAGAAATTGTATGAAACACCTATTTATCTTATGCTTGTTAATGGGGCGTTTGCTGATGGCTCAAACCCCGGACAGTCCTGCGTTTACAGAAGCAGAGGCATTGGCAAAAGCCAATAATTGCGAAGAGGCAATTAACAAATATGATCAGGCCATTCAGGAAAATGCGTCTAATCCTAAGTATTATGTTAGTAAAGCTTCCTGTCAGAACAAACTCAAAATGCAGAGTGAAGCCTTATCTACCCTTGATCAGGCCTTGAGAATTAAAGCGGACTATCAGCCTGCCCTTCAAATGAAAGCCAAGATTTATGAAGGCGAGAAAAATTATGGTATGGCTGTACAAGCTTATACGGCTCAATTGCCTCTGGAAAAAGTACCTGCGAAAAAATCAAAAATCTATGCCTCGATTGTTCGGTTGTATCTAATGCAAAATGAAATTTCTTCCGCAGAGAAATACTTGTCTGAAGCCAGAGTAGCAAGCCCGAACGATTTGGAAGTGTTGTACTGTGAGGGGGAGGTAATGCGCGCAAAAAGAGATTACATGCAAGCCATTGGGTTTTATGAAAAAGCAGTTCTTAATCTTGGCAAGACAGCGCCTGCAGATGCTGCCAAATTTTATTTTGGACTGGGAGACTCTTATATGAAAGTGGGAGACCGGGATAATGCAATCAAAGCCTGGCAAAAAGCCAGATATGGTCCATACAAAAAGCCGGTTGAGGCTGAATTGATGAAAACCAACCCGGATTTTTATTTAAAACTTGGCATTAGTTATTTTCAGGCCGGCGAATACGATGAAGCCAATAAACACTTGTTAAAGGCCATACAAATACAAACCGATTATGCGCAAGCTTATCGTTATTTGGGGTTGATCAGTGATAAACGCGATCTTACTTCTGAAGCAGAGTCTTATTATCAGAAGGCGATGCAATACGAATTGAATCCGGATAAAAGACTGGAAATTGAAATTTCTTTTTTGAATATGCTCATGGATAATGAGTTGTTTCAAAAAGCCCTGACGCTGGCAGAATCTATTTTAAAGGAAAAGCCGGGCAATGTAAAAATCATGTTGCAAAAAGCCCAGGCGGAATACAATATTGGAAGATTTTCCCTGGCAGCAAAAACGATTCAAAAAGCAATAACAGACCCCTCTTTGTCAGATCCTGCGAAAAAATCTCCTTATCAATTTGTTCTGGGAATGGCACTTAAATCCATGGGGGATTCAGATGGAGCCTTAGAGGCCTTTCGTCTGGTCACCAGTGGCTCCTGTAAAAATGCGGCCCAATATGAAATGGAACTTCTTCAGCCCGAGGTGTATTAATGCACATTTTTGTCTTGAAAAATAAAAACTTTTAATATAAATCTTTTATGAAACAGCGTTTACTTGTATTGATGATGTTAGTTGGACTCTCAAGAGTTTTTGCTCAGTGCGTTTCCGATGTTACTCAGACCCAGCCGGGCTTCTCTCCTGATTCATTGCCTGCAGGATGTGTTGGGCAGGCCTATAACCAAACTGTCACGCTCGTCTTTGCCAATGATACCTCTATTACAACGCCATTGGGTCCTGTCAGTATTGATTTTCTAAGCTATCGCATTACCAGTATTACGAACCTCGCACCGGGTATTTCTTACGAATGTGATAATGATTCTTGTGAATGGTTAATTACCCAAAATCAGGTAAACCGAGGATGCGTTCGTTTTTTTGGGACTCCAACGACCGCCGGAACGGACACCATGATCGTTACTGTTTTAGCAACACTCAACACCACTTTAGTGCCACCTACTTCGGTTCCAGTGCCCAATCCATTTACCGTGAAGCCTGCGGGTCAATGCACCGGGACTCAAATGGGGGGACTGCTCAATGCTGATTTTGCAAGAGTTTATCCTAATCCGGGATCTAATCATTGCGTTGTTGAATTTTTAGCAGGGGCTAATCGTCTTGAGGTTAGAGACCTTACCGGTAAATTGGTATATGAATTTGCCAATGATCAGGGATTCACCAAACATGAGATGAATACAGGTTCCTGGCATAGCGGTATGTATTTTATTCAGTTAAATACGCCGGTTGGGAATCAAACCCTCCGTTGGATTCATCAGTAAAACTTTTTATTAAACCGACAATGAACTATTGGGGACGCCGGCTTTGTGCCGGCATTCTTTTTATGGCGCTTCTAATATTAGGGGGCGCTATTCATGCTCAAACCTTTGTAAAAGGCCGTGTCTTGGATTCAGATTCCAGAGAGACGCTCTCCGGCGTAGTTGTGCGTTTGTCTTCTGACAAGGGCACGCTTACAGATTCTTCAGGCGGTTTTAATTTGAGCATAGGTCCGGGAACTTACCGCCTTTTCATTCAAATGAATGGCTACGATACCATTCAAATGAATCTTGTAGTTCCGGAATCAGGTATTGACCTAAAGGATATTTCACTTAAAAGTGCTAAAGTGGAATTGGAACAAATTGTTGTGACCGGGTCCAGAATGGAACAGAAGATATCTCAAATGCCGGTATCCACCGAATTGGTCAAGCCCAGGATGATAGATCAGCTTTCCTTAAGTTCTGTTGTACCGGCTTTGGAGCAAACGCCCGGAATCACAGTTCAGGATGACCAGCCTGGTATTCGAGGGAGTAGTGGGTATGCCTACGGTGCCGGCAGCCGGGTTATGATTATGCTGGATGGCTTACCCATGTTGAGCGGGGATGCAGGCTTTTCTCAGTTTGATATGTTACCCGTTGATAATATTCATCAAATTGAAATTATTAAAGGTGCTTCTTCTGTGCTTTATGGTTCGTCTGCTTTAGGAGGCGTCATCAATGTAAGAACAGACCGGCCCGGCAGCAGTCCGAAAACATCGTTTAGATTTCGTACCGGGCTTTATGACTCGCCTTCTAATCCCAATCTCAAGTGGGAAAGAACGGATTTGGGTCTGCTGACCTCTGCTCATTTGTTTCATAGCAGAAGAATAAAAAATCTGGATATCACGCTTGCCACGGATTGGGTTCGTAATCCAGGTTATCGTCAGGACGATCGCGAACAAAGTGCAAGAGTTATTTTAATGACCAAATATCACTTTCAAAAAATCCCCGGTTTATGGTTGTCTCTAAATGTCGCGACCAAGGTAGATAGCAGTCGTAATTTTCTTTATTGGGCGTCTTATAATCCAGGTAAAATACCCGTTAGTCTGGGTTCGACGGATTCCGTTATGTCGGGAGGTGGATTAACACCGGCTCCCGGAACAGTTCGTCTTCAGTTAAACAGACGATTGTCTATAGATCCTGGATTAAACTATACAACGCCTAAAGGGAATCAACATCAATACAGAGGTCGGGTTTTAATTACGGACAATCAGAATAATACCAACCAGAACTCAACGGCGACCGTTTATTTTAATGAGTATGTATATCAACATAAACTCTGGGATAAACGAATTACCATTTCCTCTGGTCTGAATTATACATATAGTACGGTCAATGCCGATTCTTTATATGGGGATCATTACAGCAATGCCTCTGCTGCTTTTGTGCAAGCGGATATTATGCCACATGACCGTTGGGTATTAAATGGAGGATGGCGGTATCAATGGGTTCAGATTGATAAATTGACAGCGGAACAGTCTCCCGTGTATCGGGCCGGGGCAAGTTACAGAATTCATAAAGCAACACATGTGCGTGCCTCTTGGGGGCAGGGCTTTAGGGTTCCCTCTATTGCAGAACGATTTACAGCTACCACTGCAGGCGGGGTTATAGTGGTGCCTAATCCTATCCTTAGAAACGAGAAAGGTTATTCCGCAGAGGTCGGAATTCGTCAGGGTTTCGCCCTAAAGAAATGGAAAGGATTTGCAGACTTTGCTGTATTCAGAATGGATTTTCGGGATATGATAGAATTTAATGTGTATTCAGATTCTATCCTAAAAAACTTTGCGGTGATTAATACCGGTGTGCCATTTAGATCGCTTAATGTATCACATGCCCGAATTGAAGGGTATGAATTCACTTTCGGTCTACAAGGAAAAATTGGAAAGTTGGGGGTGGATGCCGGTGGTGGATATACTTATACCAATCCAAGAGATTTAAATGGGTTGCCTCCGGATTCTGTGATGAATTTAAAGCCAGGAACCATAAAAACCTTTGCAGATTTAGAACGACAAATTCGTCAGCCGGACAGGCCTGAAATTCTTAAATATCGAAACCGTCACATGCTGAAAGCAACCTTGGGCTTTACCTATTCTAAATTCAGTCTGACTGGATTTTATCGGTATGCATCTGTGATGACAGGCTTTGACCAGCCCCTTTACATCGTTGTAAATGATTTATTGCCCTTCTTGGAAAGAAATCCCAAAGGTTATTCCGTTTTGGATTTAAATTTTTCCTGGAAGATTAAACCTGAACAGGAAGTGTCTTTGCTTGTGAATAATCTCACCAACGATGAATATCTGATCGTACCCGGTTATCTGGCGGAACAGAGACGCTTTACCCTGCAATATAAAATTGTGTTCTGATTGTGAAGAAAGCGTATCTCGAATTACATCTTGCAGTCTTTTTGTTTGGGTTTACGGCAATACTGGGCAAAGTCATTTCTTTGTCTGAATTGCCACTGGTTTGGTATAGACTCTTGTTGACTTGTCCGGGTCTTTTGTTAATATTAGTATTTACCAAAAGATCCGTTAAACTACCCATTAGGGAGATAGGTAAATTGGCCGGGATTGGCATATTGGTTTCTTTACACTGGCTTACTTTTTATGGTTCGATTAAGGCTTCCAATGCCTCTGTAACGCTGAGTTGTTTGGCCGCAACAACCCTTTTTACTTCTTTGCTGGAGCCTCTGATAACCGGGCGAAAATTTCGGTGGTATGAGGCAGGAATAGGCTTATTCATTATTCTGGGAATTTATCTGATATTTACCTTTCAGCAGATGTTTGTAACGGGTATTTTATTGGGATTGTTGAGCGCATTTTTAGCGGCGCTTTTTTCTGTTTTAAATAAAAAATTAATTAGCTCACGAGATACTTATGTCGTTACTTTTTA
>CANHCC010000069.1 GCA_947459115.1 Bacteroidota bacterium
CCGCTTGGGGGGAGCAACCGCTCGGGGGGAGCAACCGCTCGGGGGGAGCAACCGCTCGGGGGGAGCAACCGCTCGGGGGGAGCAACCGCTCGGGGGGAGCAACCGCTCGGGGGGAGCTGATGGTAGGATAAAAAAAATCCCGCACCTGTTTGGTAGCGGGATTTTAAGGTGTTTTATGAATTTACAAGCTTATTGAAGCGCTTCTTTAACCAATTGGGCGGCATCTTTTAATACCACAGCGGATTTAACTTTCAATCCGGATTCGTTAATGATTCTGGCAGCTTCTTCTGCGTTGGTTCCCTGAAGACGAACAATAATAGGAACGGGAATATTACCAATATTTTTATAGGCCTCTACTACCCCATTGGCAACACGGTCGCAACGAACGATTCCACCAAAAATGTTAATCAGGATGGCTTTTACATTAGGGTCTTTCAAAATGATACGGAATCCGTTTTCGACAGTGGTGGCATTAGCTCCACCTCCAACATCGAGGAAATTAGCAGGCTCTCCACCGGAAAGCTTAATAATATCCATAGTTGCCATTGCCAAACCGGCACCATTTACCATACAGCCCACATTACCATCCAGCTTAACATAGTTAAGGTTACTTTCGCCTGCTTCAACCTCCAAAGGATCTTCTTCGTTGATATCCCGCATGGCGGCAGTGTCTTTGTGGCGGTATAGCGCATTGTCGTCAATATCAATTTTGCCATCCACTGCGATGATTTTATCATCAGAGGTTTTGAGCATAGGATTGACCTCAATCATAGAAGCATCAGACTCGATATATGCCTTATAAATATTGAGGATAAAGCGGGTGAAGTTTTTGAAAGCTTCCCCTTCCAGTCCCATTGCGAATCCAATTTTTCTGGCTTGAAACGGTTGCATCCCAACAGCGGGATCAATCCACTCCCGGATAATTTTCTCGGGATGTTTTTCGGCAACCTCTTCAATATCCATTCCACCTTCTGTGGAAGCCATTATAATGTTTTTACCTTTAGCTCTGTCAAGTGTGATGGATAGATAATATTCTTTCGGTTCTGAGGCCCCTGGATAGTAAACATCTTGAGCAATCAGAATTCTATGTACTTTTTTACCTTCAGGACCGGTCTGATGTGTAACGAGCTGCATTCCCAGAATTTGAGAAGCTCTTTCTTCTACTTCCTGAATAGATTTGGCAAGCTTCACCCCACCCCCTTTTCCGCGTCCACCGGCATGAATTTGGGCTTTCACCACAAACCATTCTTTGCCAGTGGCATTAGGATAAAGCGTCCGGGCGGCATTAACAGCCTCGTCCACTGAAAATGCAACGGTACCTTCCTGAATGGGTACGCCATAAGATTTTAGAAGGTCTTTTGCCTGATGCTCGTGAAGTTTCATGCGTTCTTATAATGGAATAAAAGTTAGGCAATATTAAGATTTACTCGGGAGATAGGCAAGGAGAAATGCGAAATGAGAACATCCTCTGAATATAGCTTTTGATTTACAGGCACTTAACTAAACTCAGGCCTAGAGATAAGTCCGAATCCCGATATTCCAGCCCATTGCCGGCGCCAAATAACGGCTGGAAAGCAGTGAATCTTTGTAGTTTTTATCCCCCGGCGGAGAGAATGCCGGGAGCTGGTGAAAAATATTCAAATAGGCATAAACCTTCATTTTGGGGCTTTGGAGGAGGCGGGTTTCTGCTCCTGTTTTCAGAACCGGGTAAAATCGGTCACGTGCATTTAAGGGAAATGGGCCCTGCCATTCCTGCTGCCAGGTAGAGTCCACCTGATAGCGGCAAAACGAATGGGTTCGAAAGAGCCAATTCACCTGAAGCCCAATTTGCAGGGCCAGTTTTTCTTCCTCCCAAACCGGGGCTCGCCAATAAGCGGCAGGAGCAAAATAATGATGATTATTGACACAATTGGCATCCCTAACCAGGAAACCGGACCTATAGGAATAGAAGCTTCGAATTTCAGGAATTCGGCTTTGCATATATCCGAATTCAAAAATAAAATTGCCATTGCCGCCATCACCAGTTCTGATGCTCCCCAAAAATTCAACGCCCGGCAATGGTGCGTTCTGATGCAGACGAATTCGGGGTTGATAAAATGCAGCACCAGCGGAGAATCCAAAATTCACTTCCCCGGACTGAGCCCACACCAAGAGGGGAATTTGCAAAAAACACCAAAACCAGAGTTTATTCATCATGTCAAATTTAGGGAATAATAGGAAGCATAAATTAACTCTAATGTTTTTTTACGAGAATCTACAATTTCACCAAGTTAACATGACGCGGTTTGATTGCAACACCTTTGATACATTATTTTTAATATCTGAACGATAAAAGACAAGTCACAAAACTATTCGCATTGTTATTACAACGAACACCCAGCATCCGTTGGGAGAAACTATATTTGACCTAGTATCCTCTATTATTCCAGCGCAATTCTCCTGCAATAAATTCTTTCATTGGCATCTCGAATCTCAGACCAGATTAACATAAACTCTTGAGCTTCATTAAGCGGCAGAACACGAACATTTCTTTGTTCGAATCTGCTATCGCATCCTTTGTTATAAGCATCGGGAATGGAGGGGCGAATGGATGGCTGGGTTGTCCATGCGGCTTTGCGGTAAGTCTTTTTTTCAGTCCAGGCCAGGAGGGACTTTTGAGCGGCAACATGCCAGGCCACATGGAGGCCTTCTTTTTCATCGCTAAGCCTGTCGACGAATCGTCCTTCTTCTCTGAAAGATTGAAGATTGGATACATCCAATGCTTTACAGCGTAATACAACCCCTTCATCGGGAACACCGGTATCCTCCTGCCATGAAATCAGTAAAGCCGAGTCGGCATAGGGAGAGAACTGAGGCCGAAGCTGTCTTCCACTTCCTGTACTAATTCGAATAGGCTGTTCAGGACTTAAAGTCTGACCCGAACGATGGATTCGTTTAATGAGAATGCGATCGTTTCCCTGTCCGGCATATTCCTCGGACCATGCCATCACCCAGGCATCTTCCCATTGGATTAATGCAGGATAGCGTTGATGCGCTATTGAAGGCGAAACAGCAATAGGACCAGCAGAAAACAAGGCACTTCCATTCGGAGTAAGGACCTGAAATAACAGATTAAACTGTTTATCCAGATTGTCCATGAAGAGCAGCCCAACCTCCCCTTCACTACCCGGGGCTAAAACTGGCGTATGGCTGTCGTGATTTCCTTCACTGATGCGCAAACCGCCCGGTTCGAAAAACACATTCCCATCGGAGAGCACACGCTGAACAAAGACATCAAACCCTTGAGTTTTAAATTCTCGTGCATCCGTCCAGGCGGCCCAGAATCCGCCCTTGCCATCTGCCCTTACCTGCAATTGAGCCTGAGAGCGGGGCGCTGATACAAGCACCCGCCCTGTAATTGGGAAATACGGAAATCCACCGGGGCTAAGGTGCTGATAGTATATATCCTCATCTCTATCATTTCTACGATCAATCCAGACCACCCATACCCCACCCTCCAGATCAGGCACCATGACAGGCCGGGTTTGTTCTCCAATTTCTGTGCAAACGGGCAAGCCATTCTCCACAAAAAGACTTTGCCCATCATTATGACATTTGGTAATATAAATATCCGGGTCATTAGTTCCCTTGCGATAATCTTCCCATAGCACCCACATGGAATCCTGATGGGTTATCAATACCGACAAAGATTCTATTCCCGTTCCATTCAAAGCCTCCGGATCTTGGATAAAAGTACTACCCTGAGCCTTTTGCAGGAATAAGCCTTCTCTGTTCAGATGCTGAAAATATACTTTCACGCCTTCTCTATAATCCGTCCAGGAGATCCAGCACCCACCCGAACCATTTCTGCAAATTCGGGGATGAATCTGCCGGCCTGATTCGGAACAGACCTGAATACCCTGGGGCTGCCAGAGTCTTTCCCCAAAAACATTGAGTTTTTGAGCATGGATATCCTCCTCATCCTGCCAGACCATCATCATATCGTTAAATTCAAGGCTGGAGATAAGACCGGCATGTAATTGTTCTGCATCCCCATCGGCTAGAGGCAAGCCATTAAACTCCCATTGAACACTGCCATCTCGAAGGCTGATGTATTGTCCATAGATATCCCAGGAAGGATTTCTTTTGTCTTCCCAGGTTAACAGGACTTCAGTGGTTCGTACGATGAGTAAAGGATTTCGTTGTTCTCCAAAGGCAGAACAGGCAGGATATTGATAAACCCGTTGACCGGAATGATTGATACGACCATAATAGATATCCATTTCAAAATTGACCACATCCATTTTTTGGCAGGCGAAGATAAAACCACCGAATCCATCCGGCGCAATCATGGCTTGCCCTTGAGAAGAGGCATCAGACCTGAGAAGCTGACTGCCTCTAGGGCCATATCTGGGAGTACCTTCCGGAGTAAAACTCTGAAACCACAATTGCCAGCCTGTACGGGAACGATAATCCTCCCAGGCGACATATACCCCACCCCGACTATCTTCGCAGAGCACCGGTCGTTTCTGAGGAAAATCGGTATTGGCGACAAGGGTGCCATTATCTTGCCAATGCAAGCTTTGAGCTGAAGTAAACTTTTGGATATAGACTTTTGGGAGATTTTCCCCTTCCCTTTCATCTTCCCAGACCAGGTAGATTTCCTCTTCCGGGCGCTTATTCAGAAGACGAGGAGAGAGTTGGTTTCCCGGTGCGATACACACCGGCAGGCCTTTTTCGTTTAACATATTATGCCCCTGGTCCGAGATTGTCTGGAAATAAATATCACCCGGGGAAACCGCATCCGGGGCTTGCCTCCAGACAATGGAAAGAAAGCCGGGATAAGCGATTGCAGCATGTTGGGATTGTTCTCCGGGAAGTGTCGAAATTTCGAGACCTGGCTCCCGGAACTGCGTTTTACCTAAGGCATCTACTTTTTGAATTCTCAATCGACTCCAGTTGTCTTCATAATTTCGAATACGAAAAATCATCCAGAAGCCCCCTTCCCCATCGGATAGAATATCCGGCTCGGAAGTGCTGGCAGGCATATTACCCCGACTTACGGCAAGGAGGCGCGTATCCGGGCAGTCCTGGGCGAGCAGTTCAACAAAAGACAAGAGGATTAGACCAAAGAGGAATATCCACAGGAAGCGAAACATGGGACAAAATTAAACCTTGTAGGCCTGATGAATGGAGGGAATGATGCACGAAAGCTTCCCGGGAGTGGCTAAAATTTAGGTCATTGGTAAGTTACTTACCCCCAAGGTAAGTTACTTACCCCGATTGGTAGCTTACCCCGTGAATGGTCTGAATTAGTATTTCAGGGTAAGAGAGACCCTGGCTTTTATTTTAGCCTCTATAAAAATAAAAAGACGGGCACAGATAAAGCCGGCCAATATGCCAGTGAGTACATCGGAGGGATAATGTACGCCGAGGTAAATTCTGCTATAGGAATTTGCCAGTGCATAAAGACAGAGTAAAGTGGCTAAAGGTTTTCCGCTCCTGGCCCCCCAAAACACAAATAGGGCGAAAGTATTGGACGCGTGCGAGGAATAGAATCCATAAGCGCCACCGCAATAGTTGTTTACCAAATGCAATAATGGCTTCAACTCATCGAGGTGGCAGGGTCTGGGGCGCATGAGCAGGGGTTTAAATAGGGAAGATGCGATCTGGTCAGAAATCGTAATCATTCCAATGACGCACAGAAGGGGAATCCAACTATTACTCCGTTCTTTTCGAATCAGCAAATACAACATCACGGCATACAGGGGAATCCAGGTAAAGCGACCGGTAATCCAGGAGAAGATTTCGTCTAAAGCAGGATGATGTGCACTATTAATGCCGAGTAACATCCATGTGTCGAGTTGAATCAGAAACTCCATGCCAATTCAGGGAATCGGGTGACCTCATAAGCGAACAAGATGAGGACAAGAGCGGCGATAACAAAGAAGAATACTCTGGCTGCGCGAGAATTTTCCGGGAAGGGGCTGGCATTTCTAAAGTAGAAAGCCATGAGTGCGGAACAAACAAAACCTAGCAACCAACCGGCGACCACATCCCCGGGAAAGTGAAGGCCATTATACACTCGGGAGTATCCTATTCCAAAAGTGAGCAGAAAAATGAGGACGCTCTTCCAAATAGTATTTGCGGCATATAAAGCGAGTAAAAACCCCATAGCAGCTGCAGTGGTGGCGTGACCAGAGGGGAATGAATTGAACCGAAAGTCCTGACCAGAGAAGAAGTGAACGGCTGCTTTCCCTTCAAAGAATAGAATTGGCCTGTGCCAGAGGGGGAAAACGAAATTTTTTAAGAGTTGACTTAGAATTCCGGATAGGAGTAAAGATAAGAGTGCTATCCAGAGAATTCTAATACTTTTGTTTCGAAGAGTTGCCCAGCAAATGAAAGCGGCCGTTCCCCCGTTACCCATCCAGGAAAGCAATTGCATAGGGATATCCAGCGGAGGAATTCGAACATGATTAATCATTAAAAAACTTCCTTCATACCCATTGAGGAATGTAAGCAGGAGGAAAAGAATCCATCCAAATCCAAAAAGGACACAAAAAAAATTGAAAGGTTTGAGGACACCCATTGGGGTACAAAGATAGGGAGAAGGGCCCAATCTAATGGAGTTTAGAAATCGGAATCATCGAACCAATACCAGATTTGCCAGTCGCTTTGAGCATCGGCTCTTCGCATTCTAAATCTGGCTCTACCGGTTCCGGTGAAAATATTCTGAGCATTTTGAACGATGGTGAGATTAAAACTTCGAACCACAGAGGCTTCTAGTTCTGTGGAGTCCTTTTGGACATAATAATTCCAATCCAAAGTAATTTGCTCAGTATTTTTAAAGAGTTTTTGGGAAGTATTTAATTCCTGAGCACGATCCCAGTTGACGGCTACATTGGCATCAAAGTCATAATAACTAAAGACAAAATCCTGGGAGAAGAGTTTCCCATAGAGGCTTGTATCCCGGGTTTCATAAGCTGTTTTAAAGAATTGGAATACACCATCTATGGTTTTGCGAGAAGCTTGCTGGGCCACATTGTTCAGTCCCTCTTTATCGAGAGCGGGAGAAAATGGATTACAAGCTAAACACAGTAGCAGGGTCAAGATTATGCCCGAGGCAATGGGGATGAAAAAAGAATTAAAAAATCTCCTCATTGGGCTTTAAGCAGTTTGAGTCTGGACCAGGAGGAATCCTGAGCAGTTTCAAAATCGCTCCAGGCGGCTATTTCCCATTCCCGTGATGTATTTCTCCGCAACAGAAGTTCGATTTGTCCGGTGTAAATTTCGGGGAGGAGGGTATCTTGTAAGGGGACCCTGAATTTATAGGAAGCGGTATATCGCAGACTATCTGTGCCAAAGTATTGAACCGATGGCTGGGAGAGACTAAAGGAAATGGTTGCGTTTGGCCTGAGGGTTTTGGAAATGTTTTCAAGATATTCTCTTTCATCATTCACAGACCAGTTATTCCATATGAGTTGATTCCCGGCAATTAGAGAGGCAACAGGTGTAAACTTGAAAATACCAGAATTCAGACATCGGAGATAGTTTTGAGAATTCAGAAGCGTTATTGCGTTTTGGAAATTAGAAATGAGCTGAGTATGCTCCACTGGGCTGATCCAATCGGATGCCTGCTGAAGGGGAGGCGGTTCTACCGGCCTGGGCCTGAAGCAAGAACAAAATAAAAGTGCGAGTAAGAGCGAAACTCTATACATGATATAACAAATATAGGAGGAATTTGGGGGGTTGGTTACCAAACTTCCTGCTCTATGCTTTGCATATTATTAACATTCCAATAATCTCCTTTCATTTCCAGGAGTTCCGCATGGGTACCTGATTCAGAAATTTTTCCATTACTGAGAACGATAATCTTGTCAGCGTGTCGGACGGTTGAAATTCTATGACTAATTAGCAACACTGAAGGAGGATTGGTTTGTTGCTGGAGTGCCAAAATATTGGAATGGATTTCATCCTCAGTTTTGGTATCAACCGCGGAAAGGGAATCATCTAAAATAAGAAGACTAGGTTTCTTGATTATGGCTCTGGCTAGGGAGACTCTCTGTTTTTGGCCACCGGAGAGGGTGACGCCTTTTTCTCCAACTATTGTGTTAAAGCCATCAGGAAAATCCAGGATATTGCTGAGCACAGCTGCAAAATCTGCGGCGGCTTTAATTTCTTCCGAAGTGGCCCCGGGTTTACCAAAGGCTATGTTTTCTCCGATGGTCTCGGAAAATAAAAGCACATCCTGTGGGACATAACCGATAGCATTTCTAAGAGCCGTTTTTTCATATTGCTTTAATGGCTTGGCATCCAAAAGAATTTCTCCTTCATCCGGGTCCATAAGTCTAAGAATCAAGGAGGCAATGGTGGATTTTCCGCTTCCTGTTTTGCCGAGAAGTGCAATTGTTTTTCCGGGTGGAATTTCAAACGAGATATCCTTCAGAGCCAGAATACCCGTTTCCGGGTATCGAACACTTACTCGATCTAGTTTAACATAAAAATTAGGCGGCAGAGTAAGTCCGGTAGCAGGTTCGGGGAATTTCAATTCCGAATTTTGTTCCAGAAATTCCAGGATTCTGGCCTGACTTGCCCCGGCCTGTTGAATCATGGTTGATACCCAACCCAAGGAGGCAACAGGCCAGGTCAAGAGGTTCACATAAATCACGAATTCTGCAATGTTACCGGTGGTTAGAGTTCCTTTTATCACTTGTTCGCTACCGATCCAAACTGTAATAAGGGTGCTCAAACCAATTAGAAAGATAATAGAGGGAAAGAAAAGCGCATTAACCTTGACTAGTTCCATGGCTTTTTCTTTAAGACTGTTACTTTCTTTAGTGAAGAGGTCTGTCAGGGATTCTTCTCTCACAAAAGACTTAATAGAACGAATACCACTGTAGGATTCCTGGGTGAATGCGGTGAGGTCGGCAATCTTTTCCTGTATATGTTTACTTTTTTGGGTAACAACACTTTCGACTTTATAGATGGCGTAACACAAAATCGGCAGGGGAATAATTGAGTAAAGCGTCAATTCAACATTTACCATGAGCATCGTGGTAATGACCATAATAAACAAGGTGATGGTGTTGATGGTGTACATAATTCCGGGACCTGTGTACATTCTAACTTTTCCGACATCCTCAGAGATTCGAGACATCATATCTCCGGTCGAATATTTCCGAAAAAAGGACCTACTCATTTGTTGGTAGTGGTGGTAGAGTTGATTTTTCTGCTCATACTCAATGTGACGGGACATATTGATGAGGGTTTGTCTGGTAAAAAAAAGGAAGAGTCCTCTTAACAAAGCAGCCAATAGTACAAGGACTCCTGAAAGGAGGGCTGTCATGCTGATAATTTGAGGAAGTGTAGTTGAACCAAGCCAATTTTCTTCGATTCTGTTGAGGTACAGCAGACTTTCCAGAAGATCGAGGGTAAGTCTGAATATCTGAGCAGGGTAAAGGGTAAACACATTGGAAATGATAACGAAGCCCAGTCCACCTAAAAGCAGGTGACGGTATCGAAATAAGAATGGATTAAGGCTCTGAAGATTTTTCAATAGTACAAAATTAAGGATTCGGGCGACGTAAGTACTTTTTGTGGGAAAAATGACCTCACCGATGCTAATAACTGTCACCATGACAACATTACCCCTTACCTATTCGTTTGAATACTTGATTGTTAAATATTTTGTAATTTTACATTGTGAAAAAAGTTGGTCGTATAGTCCTCAGTTTATTAATTCTCTTCGGAGCATTAAATCCTGTTGTATATGCCGACTGTTGCGACAGTGAATCAGAATCTGCTTGTTGCACCCTAAAGTCCCGCCACGGGCATGAATCGGAAGAAGAGGAATCCCACAAACAGACAAAGGCTTGTCATATACAAAAAGCCTTTCCGGACGGGCTAGCACATTTTTCCTGTTGCGCCCATCTGCCAGTAGATTTTATCGAATCCTACACGGTTCGCCCTCAGGAAAAGGTTCAGGAATTACTTTCAGGATTTGGAGTTTTAGCCTACGTTAGTCACAAATTTGAATGTACCAATAATTCAACCAATATCTTCTTTAAGAAGCCTCGTTTCGGAAACATGCAGGAGCCACCTTGCTGGCTTAGTTTTCGAAACATACGTTGTTGAGCACCGGTTAATCCAACTTGCTTTTCTCAATTATTGAAGATGATGTATCTTCATTTTGTTCAACCTTAAACATTCAAATAATGAAAAATCAAATCAAGAATATTTTCGCCGCATTGGCATTCCTTTTCATGGTTTCTGGCATTCAGGCCATGACGAGTTCAACTCACGATAGCAAGTGTAAATGTCCGAACAAGGAAACTTGTTGTGTGGACAAAGAACATTGCGCAACCTGTCCACACTGCAAGGATTGTTGCAAAGGGGAGTCACAATGTTCTAAATCACACGCCGAGGGTAATCATGCCTGCAAGGACGGAAAAAAGGATTGCTGCAAAAAAGATAGCAAGAAGGGAAAGAGCTGCAGCACCGAAGAAGGAAAAGATTGCTGTAAGAAGAAAAAGAAATAATTCTTCTGCGTCTTAAAAAAGAAAAGCCGGAATTTTTAAAAATTCCGGCTTTTCTTTTCCGGGTTCTTTACCAACTAAATGTGACAAGGGTCACGGAAAAATTGAGGGTAACGAGATAACTTTGCAACATGAAATCGTTCTTGTTTTGGCATAGGTTTACATTCCTTCTTTCCATAATTGGAGGTATCTCAGGTTATCTTTACTATTATTTTATCGGCTGTTCTTCTGGCGCCTGTGCAATTTCCTCAAATCCATTTTTCATTACCCTCTATGGCGGATTTATGGGATTTCTGGCTGGATATAAGCCGAGAAAAAAAACATCAGAATAAACCATCATCTTTTTCGTCAGATGAGTCATTCACCCAAAAATTTCCGAAAAAACATTACGTTTTTTAATTAGATTTGCATACTAACCTCCTCATTCGGTTTAATAAGGACCGAAACCTGGTGCTGCGCAAATAGTTGCGGGCCAACAGATATGACCTAGCGTCGCTTCTGTCATTATCCACTCACCTATCATGACATGGCTCTGAAACGAGTCATGAAGTGATTATTCGTTTGTAAAATGATAGAACAAAAAAATTTAAAACCTGGCTCTACTTACCTTTTCACCAAAGAAATTTTGGGAATCAACATCTGGTTTCCCAACAATCAAAGGCAATGGGCGGTAAGCACTGGCCGCAAAAATCTGGGAATTTTTCTTCTGCCTATCGGAAAGGTTTTGGGGTTTACCATCGTTAAGAATAAACTTCTAATCGTAATTGAATTCCATTCCAGAGAAGTTCTGGAGAAAGTCCCAAGAGCAAGTAAGGATCAAGCTTATTTACTGACAGCGCATGATCAAGATCGGTATATTTCCGGAGAATTACCCCCAATTGCTCTCGAGGAATCTCCTACATACGAAGGGGAAAATTTAAGTGTTGCCCTTCGTAAGAGATTAGCCAATTTTCTACAATCCTTCACAATTCAATATAATCGTCATTACGGCCGTAAAGATCGTTTATCAGCCAGGTATTCTGGAATCTTTGAATTGGAAGGTGAAGAGGACATCAAAAAAGTTCTCACGGAACTTCAAAATACACCACTCATACATGAGGATAGAAGAAGCCTTGAAGCTTGTAATACGAATACTTTTGATTTGGAAGATAAGGAAATTCGCAAGGTTATCAGTTATCGAAAGGTCATGGAATTATTTGGAGGCACGGTTAAGGCATTCCAAGATGCCGCTCGGCAAGTAAGAAAAAGGCTTGAAGAAATTTGTGGGAATTTCCGATATCTACAGGAAGTAGCTCCGGGGTGTTATTTCACTTCAGGATAGAATTGAATATATCTGGTTAAACCGGGTCGAATAATACCACAATTTTTTTATCATTTTATTTATTTTTATATCGTTGTTCTGGAAGGACATTGGACAGGAGAGGTATGGAGTTATGGGAATAAAAATGGACTGAAATAGAATTAAGCACGGCATTATTTTAAAGGTGATTCATATAACGAGGACGTCTGGGTGATTTTTTGAAGTTCTACCTCACAAAATTTTAAACAAGAGTACCTATAGATACCAAAATTTAATTTAAGCGTACCATTGATAAGCTTAAAAGAATAAATGACCGATAAAGATGACTGCTTATCGAAAAAGAAGTTGTTTGTACGGCCTCAAAATTAATCCCCCCCCTCTCCTGCCAACAACATTATC
>CANHCC010000070.1 GCA_947459115.1 Bacteroidota bacterium
GATCTGCGACCATCCCCAGGAGCGTTTTATTTTTTCCGGTCAAAATTTTAATGACCGGTCTGGGTTGACGGTCGCTAAACATGTCTCCTCCAAATCGGGTCCGGTTGGTATTCATTAAAGATTCGACTGTTTTATTTCGAATGGTTTTGTAAAAGCCAATCATGTGCTGTTGCTTCTCCCCGGTAAAATACACCCCACATCCCTGAGTAATGAATTCCCAGTTATGGTAATGCCCGAACAATAAAATGGCATTGGAATCCCTGTTTAAAATTTCCCGCGTAGCATCATTTTCCACAATTCGAATCGCCTTTTTGACTTCTTGCCGGGAAAAACCAAACGATTTCAGGGTTTCAATCATCAGGTTGCAGAGGTGTTTATAAAATTGGATTTGAATAAGGCGAATTTCATCTTTCCTTTTTTCCGGAAAAGCTTTTTGCAAATTCTCCAGAATAACTGCCTGTCGGTATCGAAGAAGCACCACTAGAAAAAAATACAACACCTTCCCTACTCCATCCCAAAAGAACCAGGGGAGTTTACCAAGCCATCTCAAAATCAGAGATAAAATTCTCTGCATATCAGGACAAAATTAGGAAAAGGAAAGCGTAACCGTTTAAATAGAGGAGAATCAAATATTTCTTATCGCTTTTTTAGGACAATTAACTTCGAGAATTCTATTCCTATTGGGGATTTAGAATTTACGGTTGACATCCAACCGGGGTTGACACCAAGCTAGATTCGAAGAAACACCTCCCGGCATCGCTTAAAAATGTTCCATTTATCCCTGTAATCCACCATTTATGGGATGACAACAGAGGAGAAAGGAGAAATTTCGGAACTTGCAGTATCTATGCGAAAAGATTCCATCACACGATTATACTGGCTTTGTCAGTCTGGGGGCTGGACGGCTTTCATCCTATACCAAATGACTTTATACCTGTTTGTGCTTAGGATTGAGCCTTCCATATATTTAATTCTTAATGGTTTGATTAATATTATATTAGGAATTGGGGTGACGCACGCCTACCGCTCCTATGTGCATATGATGGGTTGGTTGAAAATGCCTTTGCCAAGGCAAATTCCGAGAGTTATAATGGGCGTAATCTCCATGGCGATTGTTTTATCTGCCATTAATATTCCTTTGGATAAAATCATGTTTCCGGGCCTGGAAATTAACTATCAGTTTTCTTCGATTTTTGGGATGTTATCCAACTGGAGCAAGTACATTCTGGTCTGGGCTTTGATTTACCATTTGTTCCAATATTATCGGAGATCTTTGGAAAGCGAAAAGCAACGGTATTTATTGGAGGCTCGCATGAAAGAGGCAGAATACAATCAATTGAAATCTCAATTAAATCCTCACTTTTTGTTCAATTCTTTGAATTCAATCAGGGCTCTGGTGGACGAGGATCCCTCACGCGCAAGAACAGCCATTACCCAATTATCGGATCTACTTCGGGGTTCACTCAAAATGGGTGAAATGAAACTGGTCAAATTATCCGAGGACTTAGCTACTGTAAGGGATTACCTGTCCCTGGAGCAAATTCGATTTGAAGAAAGACTCACCTATTCGATTGACACAACAGATGAAGCCTTGACATGTCGTGTGCCTCCAATGATGATTCAAACCCTGGTTGAAAATGGCATCAAACATGGTATTTCTCAAAAAAAGGAAGGGGGCTACATTCTAATATGGGCAAGACAGGCCGGCAATCGATTAAACATCGAAATACGCAACCCCGGACAATTTCTACCGTCTAATCAACCAACCGGTGGTGGATATGGCTTAACCAATACGCTTCAAAGATTAACGGCCCTTTATGGAAACGCTGCCACATTTAACATCGAAAATACAGCAGAGGAAGTTCACACCAAAATATCCTTACCGATATGATCCGAACCATTTTAGTAGATGATGAAAGGCTTGCCCGTCAGGAATTGACAGGTTTGCTTCAGGGGCATTCAGACATAGACTTGATTGGAGAAGCCAACAATGCCGACGAAGCCATAGAGCTCATTGAGCAACTGAAGCCGGATCTCATCTTTTTGGATATCCAAATGCCCGAAAAGACAGGATTTGAGCTATTGGAAGAATTGATCACGACGCCATTAGTTATTTTTTGCACGGCATACGATGAATATGCACTCAAGGCCTTTGAATCGAATGCCCTGGATTACCTCCTGAAACCGGTTCATGGGGATAGACTGAAAGATGCATTAGGAAAAGTACGGAAACAAATTCAGGAAAGGTCCAAACAAGAAACACCGGACAAACTGAATGAACATCAACAAGTCTTCATAAAAGATGGGGACAAATGTTGGTTTGTAAAAGTGGGAGATATTCGAAGAATTGAATCCATTGGGAACTATGCCCGCATATTTTTTGATAATCATAAGCCTATGATTCATAGAACTCTAAATGATTTGGAGGCCAGGTTGCCGACAGAGGCCTTTTTCCGGGCCAACAGAAAGGAAATCATCAATCTAAGGAATATAGAAAAAATTGAACCTTACTTTAGTGGGGGCTTATTGACCTACCTTAACACCGGAGAACGGGTTGAAATATCCCGAAGACAAGCCATACGATTCAGAGAAATTATGGCTTTATAAGCCAATTGGAATATCTTGTTTATCAATACCATTCCCTGTTTTTTTCTTAATTTTACCAAGCACATTAAGTTTATGAAAAGAAATCTTTTGCTATTAATGATTTTGACAGGATTTATTCTGTCAGGGATTGCACAGGTCAATCCAGTACCCAAAACGGGAACCTCGAAGGATGGCAAGTACACCTACCAATATTGGGAAGGTGATCCCATTGGCGTAAGAATTTACACCTTAAAAAACGGCCTGAAAGTATTCACCTCCGTCAATAAGACCGAGCCTACCATCATGACCTTTATCCCGGTACGGGCAGGGAGTAAACATGACCCTTCAGATGCGACGGGATTAGCCCACTACCTGGAACATATGCTGTTCAAAGGAACTGATCAATATGGCAGTTCCAATTACGAAACTGAGAAAAAAGAACTAGCCGTTATCGAAGGGCTTTATGAGAAGTATAATAAGTCCAGAGATGAAGCTGTGCGTAAGCAGATATACCGTCAAATTGATTCTGTTTCTTTGATTGCATCCCGTTATGCAATTGCAAATGAATATGATAAAATGGTTTCTTCCATTGGGGCAAAAAACACCAATGCTTTTACCTCAGTAGAACAAACCGTTTACATGAATAAAATCCCTTCCAATCAACTGGACCGCTGGTTGACGATTGAAGGGGAAAGATTCCGGAAGCCTGTCATGCGCCTTTTCCATACAGAATTAGAGGCTGTCTATGAGGAAAAAAATATTTCCCTGGACAACGATCAAAATAAAATTTACGAAACTCTATTTGCAGAGTTATTTAGGAATCACACCTATGGCACACAGACGACAATTGGGACCGTTGAGCACTTAAAAAACCCTTCATTAGTCAGAATTCGCGAATACCTTGAAAAATATTATGTTCCGAACAATATGGCCATCTGCCTTGCCGGTGATTTAGATCCGGATTCAACAGTAGCCCTAGTGGATAAAAGACTTGGCGGATGGGCGAGCAAGCCTGTACCTGCTTTTTTATTTACACCAGAAGAGACAAGAACTTCCCCTGTAGAAAAAACGGTGATGGGTCCTGATGCAGGATCTGTAACCATAGGCTTCAGATTACCCGGAGTAGGCCACCAGGATTACCCTGCCCTCTCTATGATTGACATGATATTAGCCAACTCAGCCGCAGGATTGATAGACTTAAATCTAGTCAAAAAACAGAAAGTTTTAAGTGCCTACAGTGCAATAGAAGGGATGCAAGATTATTCTGTTGAGTTATTTGTTGCCGTACCAAGAGAGGGTCAAACCCTACAGGAAGCGAGAGGGTTGTTGATGGAGCAATTGGAAAAAGTAAAAAAAGGGGATTTCCCGGATGATTTGTTATCTGCAATTGTGAATAATCTCCAGATCACCGATATCCGCAATTATGAGAACAGTGAATCTCGTGCTTATGCCATGATTAATGCCTTTACAACAGGCGTGGAATGGGGTGCATACATGAGTAAAATTGACAAAATGGCCAGAATCACCAAAGCAGAAATTATTCGGGTGGCCAACAAGTATTATGGAAATGATTTCGTAGTGGTGTATAAAGAAGTAGGGAAAGAAGACAATGTTGTTAAGGTTGAAAAGCCGGAAATCACGCCTGTTGAAGTAAACCGGGATGCCAAGTCTCCATTCCACGAAAAAGTATTGGGAATGAAATCCGGTGAAATCCAGCCCCTCTTCCTGGATTATCAAAAAGACATACAGATTCTGAAAGGTGCCAAAGTTCCCGTACATTATCTTCAAAATAAAGAAAACCAATTATTCACGATTTACTACATCCTGGATATGGGTAAAATTGTGGATTTGAAACTCGCCCTAGCCGTTAAATATCTGGAGTACCTGGGAACGGACAAATTAAGTGCAGATGATATCAGCCGCAAGTTCTTTGCATTAGGATGTGATTTTGGAGTAGAGGCCGGTGACGATCAGGTTTATGTGTATCTGTCTGGTGTAGATAAATCATTTACTGAGGCCCTAACTTTGTTTGAAGACCTTCTTGCCAATGTTCAGCCTGATGAAGATGCCTACAGAGAAATGGTTGCGGGTATCCTAAAAGAAAGAGCGGATCAAAAATTGGAGAAAAGAACCATTATGTTCAGGGCTCTAATGAATTACGGATTATTTGGAGAGCGCAATCCATTTACAAATATAATTCCGGAGGCTGAGCTCGCTTCTATCAATCCGGGAGAATTAACGGATTTAGTAAAGCGTATGACCAGCTATGACCATAGAATCTTATACTATGGTCCCAGACCTTCTGCCAATGTTCTGACAGATATCAACAAAATACATAAAACACCTGTTGCCTTGAATCCTGTTCCAAAATCAGATGGTTTTAAGATGAAACCTACAACAGAGAATCAGGTATTGTTTGTGCATTATGATATGGTTCAGGCAGAACTGGTCTGGTTAAATCGTTCCAATGATTTGTATGACCCGGCCAAATCAGCATCCATCTCGCTTTACAATGAATATTTTGGTGGCGGCATGGGCTCTGTGGTTTTCCAAACCATTCGGGAATCAAAAGCATTGGCTTATTCAACCTTTTCCGCCTTCAGAAGTCCGGAAAAGAAGGAAGACTATTTCTACAGCATGGCATATGTTGGTACGCAGGCAGACAAAATGCCTCAGGCAAAAGAAGCTATGATGGAATTATTGGAAGATATGCCTACTTCGGATGTATTGTTTGAATCTGCAAAGGATGCGCTAAAAAACAAAATTGCTTCTGAACGCATCGTTCGCACCGGCGTATTAATGAATTATGAAAGTGCCCTCAAAAAAGGATTGGATTATGACATCCGCAGAGAAGTCTATCAGAATATTCAAAACATGAAACTGAGTGATATTAAAGCTTTCCACGAAATGGAAATCAAAGGAAAACCCAGAACTTTATTGGTTATGGGATCTCGTGATAAAGTGGATATGAAAGAATTGCAGAAATATGGACCTGTCAGAGAGGTCTCGTTGGAAGAAATCTTCGGATATTGATTCCACTAATTGAATCATAAGAGAGCCGGGTGAGAAGCCCGGCTCTTTTTGTTTAGGGAATAGACACGGATTGCACTTATTATTGGATTAGACACGGATTATTGGAGTATTGGAATAGACTCGGATTGCACTATTATTGGATTAGACACGGATTACACGGATTACACGGATTGCACAGATTGCACGGATTGCACGGATTATTGGAGAAGACACCGATTACATGGAGTATTGGAATAGACACAGATTACACGGATTAAATGAATTATTGGATAAGACACAGATTACACAGATTACATGAATTATTGGATAAGACACGGATTACACAGATTGCACGGATTATTGGATTAGACAACGATTACACCGATTACACGGATTATACGGAGTATTGGAATAGATACAGATTGGGGAATTACGGGAAGTGGTTGCTAGGGTTTAGGATTAATAGTGATACAAAGCCTTCACGGTTCTGTATAAAGGAGAGAGTGTTTAGAGACTAAAAAATTGATTGCAATACAATATTTAGTTTAGCGACTGGCTGTTTTAAACAATCGCATATAATCCGGATTCCCGGGCGCAATTTGAATCAGTCGAGTGGCCAGTTTTCGCGTTTCTGTTTTGTTTCCAAATGTCAGATGCCAGGATGCCAGATTTGCCAAAGCCTTTTCATAATCGGGATCCAGCATTAATGCCTTTTCCAGCAGGGGTCTTGCTTCCCCTGGCTTCTGTTGCAGGATTTTCAGATAGCCTAAATTATTGAGTGCGGGAACAAAGTCCGGCTGATCTTTAAGAATCGCCTTAAACCACTTCTCCGCTTTGTCGAATTCCTGAAGATGGAGATAATAATTTCCCAATTTATTGCGGAACTCCGGGTCATGGGGCATGGCTCTCACTGCATAGACGTAATAGGTGCCTGCTTGGTCTAAAACCCCTGTTTGCTGAAAGGCTTCTCCCATACGATAAGCCGTCCAACCATCCAAACGACAAACCGAGCAAGTGTCGAAATCTAACTGCATCTGCTTCATCGATTCAAAATCCTGAGCCAGATAATTCAGATGAATGCGTGACTTAATTTTCTCAGGAGATGCCGGACTTAGATTCAGCCAATATCTTGCAGAGTCCAGATGCGTTTTCTTGGTATCGAATTTCTCAAAATAATTCATCCAGGCATTGGCGCGTGTCAATGGACCGGGAGAGGGATCGGTAAGACAGACCAGGCCTGCAAACACCCTACCCATTGGCATATCTTGAAGTTTTACCGGCTTGCGAATATAATGATCATGTGTTGTAACATGAGGTATATCTTCAGTGCCGGATGCCGGCATATGACAGGCCACACAATTGTCCCCTTTCTTATTCCGTATTGAAAGTTGTTCCGTGCAGGATTGATTTTTATTTCCGGAATGACACTGGATACAAGGTTGATTAAAAGCCTGTTTGCCGGTTACTTTTACACTAACATGTGGGTTATGGCAGGAGATACAGTTAAACGAATTATTGGAAGCCTTCCAGCATTTGCTCATTTTAAGTCTTTCCACATGGGAAGCCATAATAAAGGAGGACTGATCTCCTTCATAAGATGGCATAAAGACATCAAATACTTCTGACAATTTCATCCCGGGACGAAAGTCAAAAAAGGATTTACCTGGCTTTAGCACAGCGTTCCCCTGAAGATGACAACGCTGGCATATCTCCATTTGTAATTCCACCGGAAGTTTTTTGGGATTTACGATGGTATAATCCGTGTATTTGCTCGTATCCACAATTTTACCCGCCATTTTTTCTTGCACATGTAAGCTTCCCGGACCATGGCATCTCTCGCAATCAATGCCCTGAAGGATATTGCGAAAGCGATTACGACTTCCCTCTATAAAATCGGGATAGGCATTGTGACAGGACATACATTCCAAAGAAATGATACGACTGAATCGGGTAACGGCCCCTTCATCAAATCCTGGTGGCAAATCCCATTTTCCTTTTTGAGCATACCAGGTTATCGGAGCCTGAAACAAATAGCCATTAACCGAAAATAAATGGGAATTGGTGTGTTGCCCTGATCCGATGATGTAATCAATGCGCTGCTCCCGTTTATGGATCGTATCTACTCCGGCCAAACGAAATTCTCTAAGCATTAGCGTATCACCAGCCCAAAACGGATAGTAATAGTAATTGAATCTGGAATCATACACCGGACGATGTCCGGTAAATACTGCTGAAGACTTTTCTCGGGTGGCAGATCCAAAAGAACTCCCCATGCCCGTGTGTTGAAAAGTCTCGTGAATATTGGAATGGCACTGCCGGCAGGTATTCATGCCCACATATTTTACCGAATCATGAAGATTCAGAAAACCGGTAGGATGCGCGGGTTGCTCTGCTTTTTGGGATAACTCAGAACAGGCAATTACCAGCAAAACAGCGATTACCACAAGAAGGGTGACCGCCCATTGACTTTTTTTCCAATAAAGTAGCAGCATTTTAAACATTGGTACAAAGATAAGCACATCGCTTGCACCAAGCGGAGGCTTGCACCAAGCGAAGGCTTGCACCAAGCGAAGGCTTGCACCAAGCGGAGGCTTGCACCAAGCGGGGGCTTGCACCAAGCGGGGGCTTGCACCAAGCGGGGGCTTGCACCAAGCAAAAATTGAATTTACCATCATACCCAAGCAGATATGGGATATATACCTAATTTTACAGCAAAGAATTGTTTACATGATCCAAACGCTGAATCCAATCCGGTATGACCGGAAAAATCTCTCCGATGAAACACTCATCCGGCTCTATACTGCCTTAGTCATGCCCAGGATGATAGAGGAAAAAATGCTGATTCTGCTCAGACAAAACAAAATCAGTAAATGGTTCTCTGGTATTGGGCAAGAAGCTATTTCTGTTGGTGCCACTTTGGCACTTAATCCGAACGATTATATCTTGCCCCTGCATCGAAATCTTGGGGTCTTTACCTCCAGAAATGTTGAATTGGAAAAGCTATTTTGTCAATGGCAAGGTAAAAAATACGGATTTACAAAAGGCAGAGACCGTTCCTTCCATTTTGGGACTCAAGATTACAAAATCATTGGTATGATTTCCCATCTCGGAGCGATGCTCGGCGTGGCCGATGGTATTTCCCTCGCCTCTAATCTCGACAAAGCAGATGATATTTCCCTGGTTTTTTCCGGAGACGGAGGCGCTTCAGAGGGCGATTTTCATGAGGCCATCAATGTTGCTGCAGTATGGGATTTACCTGTCATTTTTGTGGTGGAAAATAATGGCTACGGATTGTCAACGCCTTCATCAGAACAATTTCGGTGCAAGCAGTTTATTGATAAAGCCATTGGCTACGGAATCGAAGGTGTTCAGGTAGATGGTAATAATATCCTGGAAGTCTATCATGGCATCCGGGAAGTGGCGGCTAAAATGCGTAAAGACCGCAAGCCTGTTATATTCGAGGCCATGACTTTTCGTATGCGGGGGCATGAAGAAGCCTCCGGAACCAAATATGTCCCGAAAGAACTCTTCGAACAATGGGAATTGAAAGACCCTGTCAAGAATTATGAACAGTGGATGAAAGACCAGGGCATCCTGTCCGACAGTCAGATTGCAGACATTCGCGAAGAGATTAAAGCACGCATGAATCAGGCGCTTGAATTCACTTTTGATCAACCGGAAATTGAGCCTGATACGGAAGAAGAACTAAGAGATGTATATGCCCCGGCACATACCCAACTCACCCCTCCCCCTGTTGAGGCCGGAACCCGCAGTGTACGACTAATAGATGCCATCTCAGAGGGACTAAGACAAAGCATGGAACAAGACCCTGGTTTAATTCTTATGGGCCAGGACATCGCCGAATATGGGGGCGTATTCAAAATTACGGATGGTTTTCTCCAGCAATTCGGAAAAGACCGGGTGCGCAACACGCCATTATGTGAATCCGCCATTATTGGAACCGGATTGGGACTGGCCATCCGCGGAAGAGCCAGTATGGTAGAAATGCAATTTGCTGACTTTGTATCCTGTGGCTATAATCAGATTGTCAACAATCTCTCAAAATCGCATTATCGCTGGGGACAGTCCGTTCCGGTAACGGTCCGAATGCCGACGGGTGCAGGCGTTGCAGCAGGCCCCTTCCACTCCCAAAGCAATGAAGCCTGGTTTACCAAAATACCAGGCCTTAAAGTCGTCTATCCTTCTAATCCTTATGATGCGAAAGGGCTTTTGGCCACCGCTCTGAAAGAGCCCAATCCGGTCATCTTCTTCGAACATAAAGCGCTATACCGCAGCATTGAAGGAATTGTCCCGGAAGCTTACTATCAACTCCCAATTGGTGTGGCTACAATTCCCCGCATTGGAGAAGATATTAGCATTATCACCTACGGCTCAGGAGTTCACTGGGCTTTGAAAATCGCCGAAGAACTAAAAGACCAGGCCAATATTGAAGTAGTAGACTTACGGAGCCTCCTGCCATGGGATAAGGAGACTGTATTTGCCTCCGTCCGCAAAACAGGTAAATGCCTGATACTTCAGGAAGATACCATCAGCTTTGGAATCGCTTCTGAAATTGCATCCGTCATTTCCGAAGAATTATTTACCGCACTCGATGCCCCTGTAATGAAGGTTGGCTCTATGGATACGCCGGTTCCTTTTACTGCGACATTGGAGAAAAACTTCCTACCCCATCGCTTGCTGAGAGAAAAGCTGGAGAAGTTAATTTCCTATTAATCCTTTTATCTGTTTATGAAAAAAGCAAAACAATATCTCCCTCTGTATGGCATCATGAGTCTTGTGATGTTCGCGTTCATACAGTGTAACATGCCGGAAAAAGAAGCCGAATCCGACCAAGCAATTTCGGATACCCCGGCTATTTCCGGTGGTGATTTTTATCCGATCGTTTCCGAAAAATCCGGGATTGAATGGACAGGTAAAAAAATTACAGGTAGCCATAATGGGAACCTCTCTATTCAAGAGGGAGAATTCAGAGTGAAGGATGGAGAAGTACTTTCCGGTAGTTTCATTCTGGACATGAACAGCATCGTCGTTACCGACCTTGAGGGTAAGGATAAAGAAGATTTGGAAACACATCTGAAAGACACAGATTTTTTTGAGACCCATGAATTTCCCACCGGCAAATTTGTGCTGACGGAATTAGAAAAAGCCAAAGATCCGGCTTTCACCCATGAAGTATTTGGAAACCTGACATTGAAAGGCATTACCCGTCGAATTCAGTTTCCGGCAGTTATCCGGGTGGAGGGAGAAGAACTGCTCGCCAATGCCAACTTCAACATTGACAGGTCTCTATGGGGTATCAAATACAAAGGCCGCTTAGACAATGTCATTCAGGATGAAATCAACCTGGTGGTGAATATTTTTGCAAGGAAGAACTAGGTAAGCAGCCTACCTAAGCGGGGTAAGTTACTTACCAAAGGGGGGTAAGCAGCTTACCAAGAGGGGGTAAGCAGCTTACCAAGAGGGGGTAAGTTACTTACCCAATCTCCTAAAAATGCACCCAATGCCACTTCAGACCCGAATCCATATTCCACTCCAAAGTTGGTGCAGGAATTTTCACCAGACTGAATACCGCCATAGAGGTCTTCAACCAAGGCGTTGGGAAACGAACCTTATCCCAATTTACATCCACGGATAAATACACCTGTCGGGTGCGGCTCAAATCCGGATATTCCGTCCAGGTGCCATCGGTATTTTTCACCCGGTTTTCGGTACCTCCTATCATTCCGTCGGCACCATAGCCAATTGAAATACATAACCAGGGCGGGAGCATTTTGAATACAGGCAGCAAATGACGGGCCTCAAAAGAAAACCAATAAGTCTGTCCATTATAATCTTTCAAGATCTGCTGAAAAAAATTCGCCCCAAACATAGACGGACGCATCGCCGCAATGGGGTGAGACGAAATCGAAAATTTGGAATGCACCACAATGTCCTTCAACCATCTGACCTGAGCCCACAAGGCCACTGCACCCAGCGTGTTGGCCATCAAATCCCCCCAGGACGCCCCATAAGCATCCTGAAATCCATCCAATAATTCAATCGGCGTCTGATATAATATGCCTCCCAACATTCCCGCCACCGAGGCCCGCTTTTGAGACATTCCTGTCCATTGCCACATCAGCATCATGAGGCGGGCTTCCTGAAAAGTTGTAAAAAAATGCCCGAACTTATCTACCTGAAGCCAGGCTTGATTGTCATTAAACCAATGAAAGCCCATCTGTCCGCTATGCTCATACCACATCATACTCAAGCCGTATAACACCCCGGCCCAGATGGAAAATAAGGCCAGAAACATCCCCGTCTGACGCCCTCTGACTGCCGCATCTGCCGGCTTCATCCAGGCTGTCATCCACGCAGGAGAGGTCTTCTGAATCACAAAAATCAGAAGCCACAAACCACAATAAATATCTATTCCATAAGGTAAGCCCGGAATCATGCTGCAAAGGTAATCCAAAACCCCGCATCCATTCCCGTCGCCAACATTTCGGTAACGCATTCAAATCTTTCCCCGAACCTCCGGTCCGGGAAACATCAACTCACCCCGAAATTCTTTGCCTGAAAACCAGATTATTGTCATTTTTCA
>CANHCC010000071.1 GCA_947459115.1 Bacteroidota bacterium
AACAGCGACGCTGATACCAATTTTCAGAATCCATGAAAGCGTATTTTTAACCTTTGCTGTCATGCTAAAATAAAACTCTCCTTCCGCCTTGGCAAGACAATTTCCTTAAATCCTTTTTCCAGCCAAGCGCCTCTAAACACTTCCATATCATTTTCTTCCCCATGTACTAAAAACACCTTTTTCATTTTACCAGGGGTTTGATTTTGGAGAACATCAAAAATTTCTTTTTGATCACCATGGGCACTATAAGCATCCAAAATAATCACCTTGGCTCTTACCGGATATTCTTCCCCAAACAACATAATTGTTTCAGCCCCCGACCTTAATTTCCCTCCAATGGTATTGGGCGTACAATATCCTACAATTAAAATGGTATTCTTTGAATTGCTGATATTGTTACGAATATGATGTTTAATCCTACCGGCTTCAATCATGCCGGATGCACTAATAATAATACAGGGACCTTCACGCAAATTTAAGGCCTTGGACTCATTGACATCTCTTACATAATGTAATTGACTGAAGCCAAATGGATCAGAATCTTTTAACAAATACTGCATTAACTCTGCATCAAAACATTCCGGATGCATTCTAAAAATATCAGTCGCATTGACAGCAAGAGGACTATCCACATATACCGGTATCTGAGGCAGCAATCCTGAATGGCTCAGACGATCGAGAGAATAAATAATTTCTTGTGTTCGTCCGACTGAAAAGGCAGGAATAATTAATTTACCCTTGTTTCTGACACAAGTTTCTTTTACAATTTCCAACAATTTATCTTCTGCCTCAGGCCCCATTTCATGAACTCGACTTCCATAGGTAGATTCACAAATTAAATAATCTAAAGGAGGCATAGGAACAGGATCTTTCAATATGGGGCGATCCGGCCTACCCACATCTCCTGTAAAGCCAAGCATAATTTCTTTCCCATTTTCCTGGATTTTCAATGTAACCGTAGCGGACCCCAATAAATGGCCGGCATCCTTAAAAACAAATGAAATCTCCCGACTAATTTCAAACCATTTTTCATAGCCTACCGTAACAAAACTATTCAAACAAGGGACGACATCTGCCGTCGTATACAAAGGCTGAACCTTAGGCTTGCCCTGTTTTTCTCTCCGGATATTTTCATATTCAGCATCTTTTTCCTGAATATGGGCAGAATCTAAGAGCATGATAGTCGCAAGATCCCGTGTCGCCGGCGTGCTAAAAATGGGGCCATCGTACCCCGCGGCCACCAACTTAGGCAACAAACCACAATGGTCAATGTGCGCATGAGACAATATCACAAAATCCACTTCTGAAGGAGGACATGGCCATTCGGAATTAGGCTCATCAAATCCATGTTTGGGCCCTTGATACAAGCCACAATCCAACAATATTTTTTTTCCGCTGACCGTTTCAACCACATGCAGACTTCCCGTAACCTGTCTTGCCGCCCCCCAAAATGTAAGTTTCATTTGCTGCTGATTTTTGATTTATGATTTCAGGCGTCTCCTCGATACCTATTGTTGTTATCTTTGCCTTACTGCAAATATACGCTTATCAAACCAAATCTTAACTCACGCATCATTCTTGGGGTTGACCCCGGGACCATCCTGACCGGCTATGGCATTATTCGCGTCACAGGAAATGCTATTGAAGTTTTAGCATTTGGCACCATTCAACTGGGACGACAAAAAACGGACAATCCGGCCAAACTCAAAATCATATTCGACCGATTATCCGGACTAATAAAAGAATTTAATGTTCAGGAATTATCTATTGAAGCACCCTTCTTTGGCAAAAATGTACAGTCCATGCTTAAACTAGGCAGGGCTCAGGGCGTGGCAATGGCAGCAGCCCTCTCCCATAGCCTTGACATACATGAATATGCACCGCGTAAAATAAAACAAGCCATTACCGGAAATGGGAATGCAGCAAAAGAACAAGTGCATAAAATGCTGGAAACTATCCTGAAAATAACCATAGACGAAAAATTCCTCGATGCCTCCGATGGTCTTGCTGCCGCAGTTTGTCACCATTTTCAGAAAGGCGGAAAATCAACAGGCTCCGGGGGCAAAAAATTAACCTCATCCAAAAAATCCTCTTCCTGGGATCAATTTCTTAAAAACCATCCCGATCGCCTCAAAAAATCCTAACCCGAATCCTGTTACCTTCTCCATTGGCCATAAGATTTTTATAAGCGGGTAAATCGTATCTTCTATTTACAATCACCAAAAGAATACTAAAAAACTATGCTTGACAAAAACGCTTGAGTTGTGGCTTGTGGTTGACTTCCGCGCTACTCCGTAAACGACTAAGGTATGGGAGAGAGCTCGTCCAAACTATAAACTGCAAATTATTATTGATATCTCATTTAAATACTACGCTCGATTAATTGAGTTGAGCCCCTCAATTAAAAACCACCCCTCCTCCAATCCACCTATTTCAGGCAAGTACAATAACTCATAATTCATAACTCATAACTCCTAATTACTCATGCCTCAACGCATCAATCGGATCTAACATCGAGGCCTTCCTGGCAGGATAAATTCCTGAAGCAAGGCCTACCACAAAACAAATACTTACGCCCAGCAACATCCACTCCCAGGGGGCAATGAAAGGACTATTTAAAAACAAGCCAATCACATTTCCAATACCTACTCCCAGAAGAATCCCCAATAAGCCACCCAACTGACAAATCACCAAGGCCTCCGTTAAAAATTGAAACAATATATTTTTTCGAGTAGCCCCTAATGCTTTACGAATTCCTATCTCCCGGGTTCTTTCCGTGACAGAGACTAACATAATATTCATCAAACCAATGGAGGCGCCTAATAAGGTGATAATGGCTATAGAAATTGCAGCGATTCTTAATGCAATCAAACTATCCAGTAAGGAATTAACAAAAGTATCACTCTTAGCAATCGAGAAATCCTCTTCATCACCGGGCTTCATACCACGAATAATTCTAAATCGGCCAATGGCCTCATCTATGACCTCATTCATTCGTTCAGGATTTTTGACAAAGACACTAATCCCAAATGATAAATCCTTGGTGTTGTAATCCTTCATGGCAGTAGTCACAGGAATACAAATGATTTTATCGCCTCCGGTCCCGAAAGTTGCACCTTTGGGCTGAAACACGCCAATGACGGTGTACCTGGAGCCATCTACCAGAATTTCTTTGCCAATTGCGGAGCTGAAAGGAAACAATGTCTTCTTAACCTCATCCCCAATCACAGCAACATTGCGGGCCATTTCCACATCGCCTTTATTGATAATTCGCCCCTCTGCCGGGAAGAAGCTTTCTGTCAATAAGAAGTTTTCATCCACCCCCTTTAAATCGAGATTATTATTAGAGGTATAGTTCAGATGCCTTGCCTTCGCTGCAAAATTGACCGGAAAAGTAACACTCACAGGGGCCTCACCAGAGAAGATTCTTTTAAACGCTGCCGCTTGGTAATAAGAAATTTCGGGCATAGGTTTTTTTTTGGCGCGTCTTCCCCCACCAGAGGTAATCTTAACCGTAGATTCATAATTCTGAATCTTGAAGGTATTAGAACCCAGGGTTGTGAAACTACTCTCCAAAGAGCCTCGAATCCCTTCAATAGCCGTTAATACCCCAACGATGGCCATAATCCCAAAAGCGATGATAAGAATGGTCAAAAATGCTCTTAAGCGGTTGGATTTTACCGATTTTAAGGCTTCTGAAATGTTTTCTGCAGTTGTCAAAATGGAGCTTGTGAATACAAAGATAAAGTAAAGCAGCACAGTAAGAATCATCTTGAGGCCAATTGCTGTTTACATATGCTTTCAAGAGCCCCCAATCCCTTGTTTTATCAGAATAAAGGAGGTCCCGGCAAAAGAAAAAATAGTAATACGAGCCTATGAAATATCCATAACCTTGAAAAATCAAAAAAAATAACGCTAACCCTGAATTTTCAACATAAAAAAGCCACTTTCCCACAAGGAAAAACAGACTTTTATGCCTATTTTTACAAAATAAAATAGTACCACCTAAGTTCAACTTTTTAATCTCTCTTAAAGCTCAAAGCGAATGTCAGATCAGGACAGAATTATTATCAAAGGAATTGAAGAAGAAATGAAAACCGCCTACATAGATTATTCTATGTCGGTTATCGTTTCCCGCGCATTACCGGATGTCAGAGACGGGCTCAAACCTGTTCACCGCAGGGTATTATATGGAATGTCTCAATTAGGCTTAGCCAGCAATCGGCCTTATAAAAAATCCGCGCGTATCGTTGGGGAAGTTTTAGGAAAGTATCACCCACATGGAGACACTGCCGTATATGACACCCTGGTGAGAATGGCTCAGGAATGGTCACTCAGATATCCCCTGGTAGATGGGCAAGGAAACTTCGGCTCTGTAGATGGTGACAGTCCGGCAGCTATGCGTTATACAGAGGCGCGTTTGAGAAAAGTTGCCGAAGAAATGCTGGAGGATCTCGAAAAAAACACTGTCGATTTTCGTCCAAACTTTGACGACTCCGATTCTGAACCTACCGTTCTCCCCTCCAAAATACCCAGTCTCCTGGTCAATGGCGCCTCCGGTATTGCTGTTGGGATGGCAACCAACATGGCACCTCATAACCTCAGAGAAGCCTGTAACGCGGTCATGGCCTATATTGACAACCGTAATATTACAATAGAGGAACTCATTGAAAAACATATTAAGGCACCGGATTTCCCGACCGGCGGTATTATTTACGGCTATGAAGGCGTTAAAGAAGCCTTTCTGACCGGAAGAGGACGGGTTGTTATACGGGCAGTTGCCGAAATTGAAGAAAAAAACGGCAAAGAAAGAATCATCGTTACTGAAATTCCCTATCAGGTCAATAAAGCCATGATGCTGGAGAAAATTGCTCAGGCGATGCATGAAAAGAAAATTGAAGGCATTTCAGATTTCAATGATGAGTCCGACAGAGATGGGATGCGCATCGTATTTGAAATCCGCAGAGATGCAATGGCAAGTGTCGTCCTAAACCAACTCTACAAACATTCTGCGCTTCAAACTTCTTTTGGCGTTAACAATGTGGCATTGGTTAAAGGTCGCCCCATGACCCTGAATCTGAAAGACATCATTCATCATTTTGTTGAGCACAGACATGAAGTGGTCATTCGCCGAACCCAATATGAACTTGATGAAGCCTTAAAGAGAGCTCACATCCTGGAAGGTTTGATAATTGCCCTTGACAACCTGGATGAAGTCATAGCCCTGATTCGTAATTCCAAAACCCCGGACCTAGCCAGAGAAGGTCTGATGTCTCAGTTCGGCCTCAGTGAAATTCAAGCGAAAGCCATTCTGGATATGAGACTCCAAAGGCTTACCGGCCTTGAAATGGATAAAATCCGGGAGGAATATCAGGAATTACTCAAGAAAATTGAATACTACAATTCCGTTTTGGCCAATGAAGAACTTCGGATGAACATTATCAAAGAAGAACTTACAGAGGTCAGAGATAAGTTTGGGGATGAAAGACGCACTAAAATCGAGTATTCCGGAGAGGACTTCTCCATGGAAGACATGATTGCGGACGAAGAGGTAGTCATCACCATTAGTCATGAGGGGTATATTAAAAGAACCCCATCCAATGAGTATCGCACGCAAAGCAGAGGGGGCGTCGGAGCAAAAGGCGTAGGAACAAAAGAATCAGATTTTGTGGAGCATGTGTTTGTTGCGACGAATCACAATTATCTTCTGTTCTTCACCGAAATGGGAAGATGTTTCTGGAAACGGGTTTACGAACTTCCGGAAGGCAATAAAGCAACCAAAGGCAGAGCCATTCAAAACCTGATTCAGATACCTAAAGAAGATAAAATCAAAGCCTTTATGAATGTGACCAGCCTTTCTGATAAGGAATACCTGGAGAATCATTTTGTGGTTATGATTACCAGAAAGGGTACTATCAAAAAGACTTCCCTGGAAGCTTACAGTCGTCCTCGTCAGAATGGAATTAACGCCATCAATATTGTGGAGGGCGATGAACTGATTGAAGCTAAGCTTACGAATGGCAAAAGTGAAATCCTGATCGGGGTTAGATCTGGCAGAGCCATTCGCTTCCCGGAAGATACCGTCAGAGACATGGGCAGAAATGCCACGGGCGTTCGCGCCATCTCCCTGGACAAAGACAATGATGCAGTAGTGGGGATGGTTATCATCAACGATATAGAAAACACCGACATTCTGGTGGTGTCTGAAAATGGGTTCGGAAAAAGATCCGATGTGAGTGAATATCGCATCACAAACCGAGGGGGCAAAGGGGTCAAAACCATACAAATCACAGACAAAACCGGCTCCCTGATTGCCATTCGTGAGGTGAACGATACGGATGACCTGATGATTATGACGAAAGAAGGCATCACCATTCGTATGCCGGTTGATGAAATCCGGGAAGCGGGTCGTGCCACTCAGGGTGTTAGATTAATTCGTCTGAGAGATTCTGATGCAATTGCGTCTATTACTCGAATCGCAGAAAGAGAAGAAGAAAACAATGAAGAAGTCGGTGGAGAAGAAACTTCAGCTCCTTCAGAAGGAACTGAAAACTCCGGCACAACTTCTGCTGAATGATTTTAACTGTTTAAAAAGAAAGACTATGTTTAAGATTACACGCATAATTTTCACCTTTTGGGCATTAACCACACTGGTATTTGCTCAAAAGTCTAAGGTAACCTCTGGGTCCATGGCTTATAATAATGGAGACTTTGAGCAGGCCATTCGCTTGCTGGAGGAGGCGTTATCGAAGCCAGAATTGCTGGAAAATAAAGATAAGGCTAAAGCCTATTTCAAAAAGGCCCAATCCCTTAAAGGGATATTGCTCAAACAAGATGCAGCACTTCTGACAAAATACCCCAATGCGGCATTTGATGCCATTCAGGCGTATAAAGAGTCCGAGACTTATGATGACATAAAGATTTTTGAGAAAGAAAGAGAATCTGACCTGCTGATGATGGCGAATATCATGTATCAAATAGGATTTGGCTTAATTCAGCAAGCAGGCAAGATGTCGGCTACCAATCCTGATGCATTTCCGGTATTGATTGAACAATCTGTGAGGTATTTAAAAACAGCGGATGAATTACAACCCAATAACATGGGTATTCTGGCAATTCTGGGGTCTGCTCTGCACTATAACAAAGACGATAAAAATGCCATTATTGCATTGGAAAAATCTATCTCTCTGTATGAAAACCGGCCAAATAAAACGGAAAAAGACAAGAACATGAGCTCAACGTATTCAGATTTGGCGGAGATATATACTTATTCCCTGAAAGACATGACGAAGGCCATGGAGCTGATTGAAAAAGGCAAGAAAGAGTTTCCGGATGTTAAAGCCTTTGATCTTTTAGAACTCAATTTCTACTTATCAGGCGATAACATTGAATTGGGTATTCAAAAATTCGAGAAAGCAATTGCTGAGAGCCCCAATTCCGAAGAAATACATTTAGCCTATGCCTCACTTCTGGAAAAGAAAGGGGACTTAGAAGCTGCAACAAAAATTTATGAGAAAGTTTTAGGTTTAAATTCCTCTAGTTTCAATGCAAACTATAACCTCGCGGCTATGTACGCGAACAAGGCCGTAGAGTTCAAAAAGCTGGAAGATCAAACAGAGGATTATTCAAAAGCAGGGGAGTATGCAAAATCAGCGGAGACATTTTTTACCAAATCCCTGCCCTATATGGAAAAAGCCCATCAACTGGACAAAGAGGATATTCCCACCATCAATGGACTTGTTCAGGTATATACCCAGTTGAACATGATGGAGAAATCCAACGAATTCATTCAATTGCGCAATAAACTGCAAGGAAAATAATTTTCCTTGCAGCAGGGACAAATTTTCATATTAACTTAGGGATTAGTAAAAAAATTAATTCCGCTCTACATTTGCCGATCTGCTCCCAACTCACGGTATGAAATTGTATAAGAGCCAGGGTGCCGGTTGGTGTTTTGGGTTCAACATCCATTCGCGCAAAATACTGAATGAGTTCAGAGACCGTTGGGTTGTGCCCAAAACAGGCTAGGTGATTAATTTCCGGCTCTGTTTCCTGTAAGCAAGAAAGAATTCCCGGCAAACCGCCGCTATAGATTCTCTCATCAGTTTGAATTTCTCCGACAAATCCTGCATTGGAAGTCACAATTCTGGCCGTTTCAAAAGCCCGAATAGCAGGAGAAGAAATCACCCGATCCGGCATAAATTCGTAATTTTTGAGAGCCTGACCTAATTTGGGAGCATCCCGATTTCCTCTTTCATTTAATGTCCTATCGCGATCCCGCATACCCATTCCTAGATATCGATCCGATTTGGCATGTCTCCCTATCAATAAAGTTTTCATATCTACAGTAATAACTACAACGAAATTATCAGTAAATAATAGTCGGGGCTAAATTTTATCCCCAGTTGACCATCCGGCCGGGTTAATGGGTAAGCTGCTTACCCCTACCCGGTAAGTTACTTACCCCTACCCGGTAAGTTACTTACCCTAATCCGGTAAGTTACTTACCCCTACCTGGTAAGTTACTTACCCCTACCCGGTAAGCTGCTTACCCATATCCGGTAAGTTACTTACCCTAATCCGGTTAGTTACTTACTCCTACCCGGTAAGTTACTTACCCCTAACCCGGTAAGCTGCTTACCCTAACCCGGTAAGTTACTTACCCCTACCAGGTAAGTTACTTACCCCTAACCTGGTAAGTTACTTACCCCTAACCTGGTAAGTTACTTACCCCTAACCTGGTAAGTTACTTACCCTAATCCGATTAGCACCTAAGGTTGATAGAAATTAAAAAGGGCAGTCTAGTGACTGCCCTTTTATTATTTCTGGAAAAGAAAAATTACTTAATAACTGAAGTTTTTACAGTTTTAGTCCAAGTTTTTCCACTCTCCTGGATGTTAAACTTCACTAGATATACACCAGTATTTAGATTAGTGGCATCCAATTCCTTCACATAATGACCACCGAAATTCTTTCCATTTTCCAATACCTGGATCAAATTACCGGTAATGCCATAAACTTCAATCCGTACATCAGCTCCTGCGGGCAGGCTATACTCCAGAGTCCCTTTACCAGAGAGAGGATTCGGATATACTTTAACCTGATAGGGATCAGCTTCTATACCCTTATCGACAGAAACCAACCCTGTGCTACGGAAAGCTCCCATACCATATGTGGCAATATATAAAGTAGCATCATGTCCATAGAAAGGATCAAAACGCTTAGACTTCACATCAAACACTGGAACCCGATTTAAATCACCCGTATTAGTTTCAACCCAATTAGGACTGGTAGTGGCATGAATATTATCAGTAGTTGTGAAAACACCCCACTCAGTACCCAATATAAATCCTGCACCGGATGAATTAGGATTGTAAGCGCAAGCGTAAACAGGGATAGAAGGAAGATTTCCCTGGATATCAACGAATGTTGGACTAGCACTTAGGGCATCATTACTTCTAAATACGCGGGAATCCCCGGTTGCATATCCTCCAAAAGTAACAACTACATTATTTGGATCTGAAGGATCCACTGCAATGCTGGTCATCCATCTTGTAGGAAAATTAGAGGGCGTAATTTCAGCGAACATGGTCGAAGTATCCATCAACAAAGGCTCGTGTGGGCGCAATATCCTGAATAATTTCCCATTAGTAGTTCCAACAAAAAGGGTATGATTAACATCATTGGAAACGCCCATGGCTGAAATTCCATTTAATGGATTTTTTTCCGGGTCAGCGCCAATTTCGGTACCAGCACCTCCCTGGGTCAAGAGTGGAGGAGATATACGCGTCCAGGTTGGCAATTCATTGTTTGTATTAGAAGGTGTCGCAAATGGATTTCTCACAGTCCAGATGTAACGATTGGTCGCAACGTAAGCGAAACTTGAATTTCTTTCGCCACTTTGGGGACTACCATACTCCAAAACTTCATCTAAGGTAAACGTAGTTATATAAGCACCGTAATCATTGGGTCTTCCGAGCGCATTACTTTGAGCAGTACTTCCCGGAGGAATCTGGAATGGACGGTCAATCACGGTATCACCCGCAGTTGGGCCAAAAGGATTAGGCACTTCCGGTAAAGCGTAAAACAGTTCATAACTACTACCTTTTGTAGTAGAACGATTTACTAAGCCCTGTGGAAAGGAACCCAGAAAATCATCAAAGCGACGATTTTGATAATCGTTCTTCGCCGGCACGATAGATGCCGCTACTTTACCACCAACACCCACACCACCGATATTAAAACTCTGAGACTCCCCAGTTAGCGGCATATTTCTATGAATAATCCCGTGGGTATGCGAGCCAGCTACAATAGAGCCATCTGGTGCTGCAGCAACGCCATATAACAGAGCGGCCTTGTAACCTTTCGTTTTGGGCAGAGTGGTTCCACCATTGTTTAGAGAGCGGATAATTTCTTTGTCTGTTCCGATAAATAAAACAGCAGGATTAGTTGGGTGAAAAATCATGCAATGAATATTTGCCGGCACATAATTAGTATTGAATGTTCCGGCAGTTGGGAAGCCGGCGATTTGCCAACCGAGGGCACTTTCATACACCCAAAACTGCTGACCTCCTAAGTAAACGACATTAGGATCTGCAGGATTGACTGCCAACATAAAGGCATAAGTACCTTGACCTCTCACCTTGTTACTGGCAATAGACAAGGGGGCAAACCATCCCATATTAGCCTCATCCTGATAAGTTTCAGCTGGGGCTATTCGAGTCCAGGTAGTTCCTTTATCACTTGAGCGAAAAACGCCGGTGATGCGGCCGCCTTTTACATTATTGGATAAGGGGAAAGTTCCGGAAACATACACGATATTCGGATCAGTGGGAGAAGGGGCAATAACAATTCTTGTACCGCCTAACTCATCGATTGCATTACCTGTAATTGCAGAATTAGAAACTACACTGAAAGAGTTGCCTCCATCTGTGGAAACAAATAATTTGGTAGCTGTTGCGGCCAATACCGTCATTCCATCTGCCATCCAGGCAACATCCACGAAGGTTGCAGAGGCTAAATCCGGATCACCGGTGGGCTGAGCAATACTAGCAAAGTCATCATCAGAGAAATACAATCCGCTCAGGGTAGCAGCAAAAACCCGGGGACCAGCAGGATTAGCAGAAATCTTCTGAACAGAGGTCCATGCGGTATTGAACTCCGGACTAGCCCCATGAGGCCAGGTAGCATTCGCATTAGAAAAAGTGGCGCCACCATCCTGAGAAACATAGATTCCTTTACCCATCACGCCGGAATAACCCAAATAAGCTGTTTTGAGAGATTGAGCAGATTGTGGATTGGTAAGGCGAGAATAAAACACAAGCTCACCCGTACCGACATAAATTTTACTTCCACTAACCGCGATACTGGAAACCACCTGATTGTCATTGAAACCGGTTACTTTGGTCCATGATTCACCGAGGTTACCGGATTGCCAAAGCCCCCCGCCGGTTGATCCTGCAAACACGACTGAGCCGTCTGCAGAAAAAGCCATGGACCGGGTTCTTCCGCCCAAATTATCCGGGCCCTGAGATTCCCAAGTCAAATTTAATTGTGCCTGGGATTGTCCCATAAAGATGCCCATCAGAGCAAAACATAACGCACCAAACTTGTATAAGTTCTTCATAGTGAAAACAGATATTCTTGTTTATTCAACAAATTAAATGATTTTACAACAATTTAACAAAGAGAAAATCGTGAATTCCTCATCAAATTTCTGAGACCATGACATAAAACCCGATATTTTATGCTTTGTAAGCAACCCAATTGGCAATAATTATTTGATATTTAAGCGTATAGGGCTTTCTATGCAAAGAATGATGAAATGGATATTCGTTTACAGAGTTAAGAAATCAAGGGGCATTGAATTACAAATGCCGTTCTGAATGATAGGAGGATCTGACTAATGGACCGGATTCCACATATTTCAAACCCGCCTGAAGACCTCGTTCGCGATAATGCTCAAATACTTCAGGATGTATAAATTCCACCACAGGCAAATGCATATGGGTTGGCTGTAAGTATTGACCCAGTGTCATCACATCACATCCATGCGCCGCCAGGTCATCCATAATTTCATATACCTCATCCGGCGTCTCGCCTAATCCTACCATAATTCCGGATTTTGTACG
>CANHCC010000072.1 GCA_947459115.1 Bacteroidota bacterium
AATCCCATCATGATTCCGTTTTCCGTGCTCTGGAAGCCATAGATTTCAGTGAAATCGAAAACAGAGTACAAGCCGAAAGAATCATGCAACTTCATTTACATGAGCCCGGGGTTATTCAGTTTCTTCTAAAAAACATCGACAGATCTGGGGATGGAAAATATTCCTGGAAAATGAATCTTCCCGTTTTAAAAAGGGAATATGACCGCATCCTCGAAGAAATTCCCGGTGGGCGTAAGTATATCGGACCAACCCTTGCCCTCAGAGGGGGTAAATCGCCCTATGTCCAAGAGCATCATTTACCCTATTTCCGGGAATTATTTCCTGAATTAGAATTAGAGACCATTCCGGATGCCGGCCATTGGGTACATGCGGAGGCTCCCGGGCTTTTTTACGAAATTGTGCTTAACTTTCTCCAAAGAATTTCAAGATGAAAAAACACATGATATTGGGCATCTGTCTCATAATGCTCCTCTCCCTTTCCTCCTGTGGCTTCCGGTATCGGGACAAAGCTGTTCGCGAAGTTTTAATGGAACAACAGCGGGCCTGGAATTATGGAGATATCGAACGCTTTATGCAAGGCTATTTAAATAGTCCTGAAATGATTTTTGTCAGCCCGGGCGGTGTTAGAATGGGCTATGAGGCCACCCTTAATGCTTACAAAAAAAATTATTCCGATATGAATAGCATGGGGACCATGGAATTTGACATTCAAAATGTCCTCAATACAGGTCCAAGATCTGCTGTGGTAATGGGCAAATGGAAATTAACCCGCCTGAGAGATACGCCTCAGGGACATTTTATGGTTGTCTTTAGAAAACGAAAAGGAAAATGGAAAATTGTGGCAGACCAGACTTTCTAGGAGGTGTGGTGCAAACCAAACTCCCGTCCTTGCTGTAATTGGTACAATCGGTAGTAGCGACCTTGCATTTTTAATAATTCATCCTGAGTCCCTTTCTCCACAATTTCGCCTTTATTCAAGACGATAATCTGAGATGCTTTTCGTATTGTAGATAAACGATGCGCAATTATCAAACTGGTGCGTCCTTGCATTAATTTTTCGGTCGCTTTTTGAATTAACAATTCCGTCTCAGTATCAATGCTGGAGGTTGCTTCATCTAAAACTAAGACAGAAGGATTATAAACCAAAGCCCTGGCAAATGAAATCAATTGCCTTTGTCCGGTAGATAATGTAGCCCCCCGCTCTCTAACTCGATAATCATAATTGCCGGGCAATTGCATAATGAATTCATGCGCCCCTATATCTTTTGCAGCCTGAATCACTTGTTCCCGTGAAATTTCGGAATTATTTAAAGTAATATTTTCCAATACAGAACCCGAGAACAAAAATACATCTTGAGGCACAGTAACAATTCTACCTCTTAACCAATTTAATTTATATTGCTCGACCGGGATGCCCTCTACCAAAATCTCCCCTGAATCTTTTTCATAAAACCGGGACAACAAATTGATGATACTTGTTTTACCTGAGCCAGTGGCGCCCACCAAAGCGGTAGTTGTTCCCGGAGGAACTTCAAACGAGATATCTTTTAAAACGGGCTCCTCAGGATTATAGGAAAAATTGACATGTTTGAATGAGATCCCCACCGGCCCATTAAATGGCATCTGCTCTTTACCAACATGACCGTTATTGGCAATAAATTCCCGGGTATCCAACACCTTAAAAATTCGGTCTGCACTAACCATTCCCAATTGCAGCGTATTGAACTGATCGGCCAACATACGAATCGGGCGGAAAAACATCTGAATATACATCAGGAAGGCAACCAAAGCCCCGAAGGACAGGCGTCCTTCTAAGATATTTCCAGTCCCATACCAAATCAATAACGCAACGGCCAAAGCGGAAATAATTTCCACCACCGGAAAAAATACACTGTAATACAATATCGACCTGAAATTAGCATCTCTGTGCCGGGCATTTATTTCCTGAAATTTATTCTCCTCAATTTTTTCACGGCCAAATATTTGGATAATTAACATACCGGAAACTCTTTCCTGTAAAAAGGAATTTAATTCGCTGACATATTTTCGTACATCCTGAAAAGAGGCCTTCACTTTTTCTTTAAAAATCCAGGTAGCGATTAACATAAGGGGCAAAGAAGAAAGAACCACCAATGTCAATTGCCAATCTAAATAAAACATTAATCCTAAAATCGCTGCCAGCTGAAGAAACTCACCGAGTATGGTAACTAACCCCTGGGAAAACACATCGTTTAAGGTCTCAACATCACTGATGGTGCGTGTTTGAAGCGCGCCCACCGGGGTTTTATCAAAATATCTCAATCGTAAATGCAAAATGTGACTGTAAACCTTTATCCGAATATCCCGCATCACCCGCTGAGCCAGATGGTTGGTCAAAATATTTTGAAAATAATACAAAACTGTTTGCAATACCAACATGCCCAAAATAAGCAAGGCGAGTTGTCGAATACCGGTAATATCCCCTGCTGCGACTTGCTGATCCAGCATATATTGAAACAATACCGGTTTCATGGGATTTAATCCCGCCAGAGCGAGCGTTAAAAATAAACTGCTCAAAAAAGAACCACGGTAAGGTTTCACAAAACCCAAAATTCTTTTAATAATTCCGAGATTAAATGCCTGACCTGTTTTTGTTTTTTTCTCCTTCAAAATTTTATTTTGATAAAGTTTCTTATTGGTATTCGAACGAATTCAGCCCCCCCTATCTTCTCCTCTTTTTATTTGAACCGCCACGACCGGTATTTGCTTTACTTATTTTTCGGTATGACATAAATTCATCGTCCCCTCCGGGCAATTCCAAATCGACAGCGCGCTTTAAAATATCTGTTTTAGCAATCTTTACTCGAATTTCGTCGCCCAAACGATATTGTTTACCACTGCGTCTTCCCACTACGCGAAAGTTCTTTTCATCAAGATCATAATGATCATCTTTTAAAGCTGCCAATCGCAATAAACCTTCACATTTATTTTCTTTTAATTCGACAAAAAGCCCCCAGTTGGTAACCCCCGAAATAATCCCATCAAATTCTTTTCCAATTTGATCTGAAAGATATTCTGCTTGTTTATATTTCACCGATGCTCTCTCTGCCTCTGCCGCCTTTCTTTCCATATCAGAACTATGCCGACAAGCTTCTTCCAATTCTTTAACATTGGCCCGAAAATTACCGGATAAATACTGCTCCAGTAACCGGTGTGCCATCACATCCGGATAGCGTCGAATGGGGCTGGTAAAATGACTATAGTATTTAAATCCCAAACCATAATGGCCGATGTTACGGGTGGTATAAATTGCCTTCGCCATAGAACGAATGGCAACGGATTGCACCACATTCTGCTCTGCTTTCCCCTCCACCGATGTCATCAGATCATTTAATCCTTTGACCGCCTGACGGGGAGAATCCACTTGAAGGTTATATCCAAATTGCTTAACAAAAGCCTGAAGTTGTTCCAGCTTCTCCTGATCGGGAAGATCATGGATACGATAGACAAAAGGATATTTTTCTTTTTTAGACAAACCATTCACCCAGGTTGCCACTTCCCGATTTGCCAGAAGCATAAAATCTTCGATAAGTTTATGGGCATCCTTGCGAACCTTCAAATACACCTCAATGGGTTTACCTGCTTCATCCAGTCGGAATTTCACCTCATCGGTTTCAAAACTGATACTTCCACCTGCAAATCTTTGTTTGCGTAAAATATGTGCAATGCGATTTAACTCTGTCAATTCTTCAGCATATAAGCCCGCTCCCGCTTCCAGAATTTCCTGCACTTCTTCATAAGCAAATCGTTTGTCGCTATGAATGATACTCTTGCCAAACCAACGATTTACAGCCTTGCCAACAGCGCTTATTTCAAATACCGCTGAAAAAACCAAGCGATCTTCATTGGGTCTTAAGCTACATAAATCATTCGAAAGAACTTCCGGCAACATTGGAACCGTCCGATCAACCAAATACACAGAAGTGGCACGCTTATAGGCTTCCTTGTCGAGCACCGTTCCCGGCTGTAAAAAATGTGTCACATCCGCAATATGCACGCCTATCTCCAGGTTCCCATTGTCCAATCGCTGAAAGGAAATAGCGTCATCAAAATCTTTTGCATCTGCAGGATCTATAGTAAAGGTCAAAATATTTCGAAAGTCTCTTCGGTTTTCCAAATCCGCTTTGGAAATCTTTCGAGGGATGGCATCGGCTGCCTTCTGAACTTCTGGTGGAAACTTCACTTCAAATCCATATTGCAACAAGATTGCATGCATTTCCGTGTGATGTTCCCCCGGTTTCCCCAAAATTTGAATCACCTCTGCTTCAGGAAATATACCATTCCAATTCAGCATACGAATCTGAACTTTTTGCCCTACCCCTGCGCCTTTTGCCTTGTCCTCCTTTACCAGAAATTCCTGCTGCATACTCCCCTCATCCACCATTGCTCGGAATCCAAATTTGCCGGGATACAACACCGCAACATAATCGGTCTTCCCGCGTTTCTCCACTTCCAATACCTGAGCCTCTGTTTTGTTGCCTCGGCCTTTTAATACTTTTATGGCCACGGTATCTCCTGAAAAAGCATCCGCCATTGAAGAGGAGGGCACAAAGAAATCGTCTGAATACCCTTCTACCGTAACAAAGCCATAACCATCCTTCGCCACCCTTAATACTCCGGTAAGATATTTAGATACCGAAGGGCATCTATATTTTTCTCTTTTATCACTTTCCAACTTACCTTCAAAAGCAAGACCTGCTAATGCATCCCTTACCTCCTGAAGATCATAAATACCTTTAATGCCATCGGCAGCAAGGACCTGTTTGTAGTTAAAATATTTTCCAGGAAATCTCCCCAAGTAACCTTGTATGGTCTCTTGTAATCCAGAAATCCTGGCATTACCTGACCCTTGTTTTTTGCTTTTCTTCATACTATAAAAAAACCGGATATTAAAGATCCGGTTATGTGAGAGGCCCTTAAATTAATTGGATTATTCACCTGATACATTAACCTTAAAAACAATGAAGTCCGACACCTGTTCAAAAAAACTAAACAGCAGGAGACACAACATTTTAATGGACTCACCCTTGAAACGCTATGAATTCCAAAAAGTTGTTGAGTTCCATCCTTCAAGAAATTAAAGTTTGGAGATAACTTGCTTTGCTTTGGCGAGCTTTTCGCCATATTCTGTCTTGAAAGCTTCCTTTTCTGCACCTTTTAATCCCTTAAGTGCAGCCTTATATTCTTCATTGATCTCTTCATATTCTTCTTTAATGTCCTCTCTTTCACCTGCAATGTCCTCTCCATCTTTTTTATCCTGTAAAAGGCCGTTTGCTTTTCTCTCGAGGCTTTTTATTGATGATGCGATTTCATCAATATCTACCGAATTTTCTGACATACCTTTTTGATTGAACGAATAAAAACAAATTTAACAATAATCCGAACATAGGCTGAAACAATCTTACACGGGTATTTGATATTCTCTCAATGCGTCGTTGAGGGAGGTTTTCAAATCGGTGGAGGGTTTTCGCTTACCTATTATCAATGCACAAGGGACAGAGAATGTTCCTGCAGGGAATGCCTTCTCCAGACTACCGGGGATAACCACAGATCGTTCCGGCACGAAGCCTTTGTATTCAACAGAAGTGGGGCCGGTAACATCCAGAATTTTAGTGGAGGCAGTAATAACCGTATTGGCGCCCAGCACGGCCTCTCTTCCAACACGCACGCCTTCCACAACAATAGACCTGGACCCGATAAAACAATGGTCTTCGATAATCACCGGGGCCGCTTGTACGGGCTCTAACACACCCCCAATGCCAACGCCCCCGCTTAGATGAACATGCTTTCCAATCTGAGCACAAGAACCTACGGTTGCCCATGTATCCACCATCGTCCCTTCATCTACATATGCCCCGATATTTACGAAAGAAGGCATGAGAATTACACCTTTGGCAATGAAAGAACCGTACCGCGCTATTGCATGAGGAACAACTCTTACCCCCAGACCGGCATAATCTGATTTCAGCGCCATTTTATCATAGAACTCCATAGGGCCGGCGTGCGTAGTTTCCATCTTCCGAATTGGGAAATATAGAATGACCGCCTGCTTTACCCATTCATTCACCTTCCAGGTCTCTCCATCCGGCTGTGCAACCCTTAAATTCCCTGACTCTAACAAGGAGATTACCTGTTCTATGGTATCTACCGATTCCGGCCTTGAAAGCAACGTGCGATCCTGCCAAATATTTTCAATTTCAGTTTTAAGTTGTTCAATTGTCATGGTGAGTTGATTGAATACCGCTAATTTAGGGGGTTTATGTGAATCTAATACCGAATAAATGTTAACAGCCTGATGGGTGCAAGATTACCTTTAGTACTAATGGCGTCCGTCCTAAACCCGAAGGAACATCCACGAATATGGTATCGGGAGGGAAAGACACTCTCGGAAAATGGATATAGGATTGAAATACTATCCGCAGCCGAACCCTTTCGCAAAGACTGGCGCTTTCGAATCGGACAGCAGTTCCGGCTGATAAAAAAAATCCTACATCTCCACCCGGATGTGCTTCACCTTCATACACCCGAGTTGGCGTGGATTGCCCTTTTACTCAAACCTATCTTGAGGTATAAACTCATTTATGATCGACATGAGAACTATCCTATCCAAATTAAATTAGATCAAGAGCGGCCTGCAGTCTTAAAAACCATTTTATTCTTTGTGTTAAGGCTAACAGAAAAGGTCTTATTCCAATTTTCAGACCTAATCTTGTTGGCAGAACCCGGCTACAGACAGGATGCACCCAAACGGGCCATTGTGATACGAAATGCTTACACGCCCATAATACGCCCAACAGCTGATCCCGAAGGGCCCGAATACTTTTTAATATCCGGGGCCTTATCCGAGAAAAACGGCATTAGAGAGGCTTGTGAATTCTGGAAAGACATTCGGAACGCTCTTCCATGGCAATTACACATATGCGGGCATGCGCAAGAGCAAGACATGGTCGCGTATTTGAGGACATTAAAAGCAGACTTCCCTGAGGAAGTTCATTTAGAGGGCATTGAAACGCCTGTGCCCTATGCCAGAATTCAGGAGAAAATTGCCTTGAGTGCTTGCGGCCTAGCTTTGTTTCAGGAATCTCCACACCTGTCGGGAAAAATTCCCTCTCGCTTTTTCGAATTTATTGGCTTAAAGAAGCCATTACTTGTGAGCGGAAATAAAGAATGGGCCAGGGCTTTCTTCCCTGAAAACATCAGGTATATGCCATCTGGAGAATTAGATTCCCAATCTTGTGCCAATTGGTTAACCACCCGCCTATCCTTCGATTACGATCCCGGCCCCTGGACCTGGGAAGCTGAAGCTACCCAATTTCTGCAAGCCTACCATACCCTGACCAAAAAAAACACATGAAAAAATGTCTCTGCCGCAAGGAAAACAAAAAAAATCAGACCTTTGAGGTATGAATGCTGCGGAAATCAAATCCGGAATCGAATCTTGCCTGAAAGCCCAGGCCTTTGATGCCAAACAACCGAAACATCTCTATGAGCCAATGGCGTATTTGCTCGAGCATGAAGCCAAGCGCGTCAGACCGGTATTGGCTGTACTAGCCTATCGCTATTGCGGTGGGCAAAATTTGGAGGGCATGATAGAAACTGCGACGGCCATTGAACTGGTACACAATTTTACCCTCATGCACGACGACATCATGGACCATGCGCCTACCCGCAGGGGAAAAGCAACTGTCCATGAAAAATGGGATACCAATATCGCTATTCTCTCAGGAGATGCGCTGTTTGCCTTAGCTTATCCTCTGTTAATCAAAAACTTCCCTCATCAAGCATCTGAATTGGTAAACTTTTTTACCAAAGTGGTGGTAGAAGTCTGCGAAGGGCAAATGGAAGATATGGATCTGGCAGGGAGTGCGACCGGAGGTATTCCGGCTTATTTGGAAATGATTCGCAAAAAAACGGCTGTATTGATTGGGGGAAGTTTGGGCATTGGGGCTATTGCTGCAGGGGCATCAAAGGAAACCGTCAATAAAATTTATCAAGCGGGAGAATTAATGGGTATAGGGTTTCAATTGCAGGATGATCTATTGGATGTATATGCGGCGCAGGCAGATTTCGGGAAACAGGTAGGAGGCGATATCATAGAGAATAAAAAAACCTATCTCTTGTTGCGAGCGATGGAAAAGGCAGACCGATATCGAAAAGAAGCCCTCCTGAATTGGATGCAGCATCAAGGAAACGCGACAGAAAAAATTGCCGGTGTCATTCAGCTTTTTAATGAATTAGAGATTCGGGAAGAGGTTGAAGCAAAAATATCCGGCTATTTCCGGGAGGCTGAGACCGTATTGAATTCCCTTCAGGATGAAGCAGGAAAAGCAGAACTGCTTAGCTATCTGGAAATGGTATTTCAAAGAAAAAAATAAAATGGGCATTACCCCGGCGGCTCTGATATTAATTCTTACCCTGGTGGTAAGTTTTATGTGTTTCCAGAATGAGGCCTTAAAGGACAAACTTATCTTATACCCCTGGAGAGATTCAAGAGAAGGGCGTTGGTACACCCTGATTAGTAGCGGCTTTATTCATGCAGACTGGACGCACCTGGCCATGAATGCGTTTTCTTACTATTTCTTTGCTTTTCAGTTAGAAGGATTAATCGGGCCGATTGCTTTCATCGTATTGTATCTTGGCGCCTTGATTTTAAGTGATTTTCCTACCTGGCTGAAATATAAATCAGATAGCCGATATAGAAGTCTGGGGGCATCAGGCGCAGTAAGTGCTGTCATTTTCAGCTACATTGTACTGACCCTGCCAACGCATTCAGATATGATGATATATGTCTTTTTTATTCCCCTTCCGGCCTGGGCATTTGGACTTTTATACTTGGGATATAGCTATTACATGTCTAGACGAGGCGATAGCCAGGTCAATCATTCGGCTCATTTTTTTGGTGCGCTAAGCGGCATTTTATTTAGCTTTTTGTTTTACCCCAGTCTAGGACTGGTGTGGCTTCAGAAACTTGGCATGTAAGAAAGAATCTTAACAGTATTTCCTTTTAGAAATAAAAGGGGAACCCCGAATCTTCCTTTGAGTATCAGGAAAGATCGGGGCGGTCGAACTTGTTTGGCATTACTTTTGTCATGCGGAACGAAAATGATACACCATGAAAACCAGGAATTTGCTTTTGATTGCCCTTTTCTACCTCTGGATAATAGTTCCGGTAGTTGCTCAACCTGAAAATAAAGCTTTTGGGACGGGAGAAAAGCTGACCTATAAAGTGTATTACAATCTCTTCAAACTTCAGGCGGGCTCCGCAACCTTCGAGGTCCGGGAGGCCTTGAAAAAAGTGAACGGAAGGGACTGTTACAACATTGTCGGGACGGGTAAAACCACCGATGCCTGTGATATGTTTTTTATGGTCAGAGACCATTATGAATCCTATATAGATGCCGAATTGCTGATGCCCTGGCGCTTTGTCCGGGTGGTAAATGAAGGGGGCTTTAAGTTTGATGATTATGTGAGGTTTGACCCGATTCAAAAAACGGCCGTTTCCAAAAAACAAAAAGATGTGAAGCAACCCATGCCTGACAATTTTCATGATGTCCTGTCAGCCTTGTATTATTTCAGAACCCTGGACTGGGAAAAAGCCCAGGAAGGTCAGGTATTTGAAGTAGATATATTTCTGGATGATCAGCTATACAAAGGCGGGGTTAAATATTTGGGAAAAGAAACCATCAAAACCGACTTGGGGAAAGTGAAATGTTTGAAGCTTCAGCCCAATGTCATCAGTGGCAATGTATTTAAGGAGAATGCCAAAATGTTCTTGTGGGTGACAGATGATGAAAACCGCATTCCGGTTCGGATAGAATCTGACATTGTGGTAGGTTCTGTAAAAGCGGATTTGCTGACCTACGAAAACCTGCGGAACGAATTTACTGCCCTAACCGGCAAGAAATAATTTCCTTGCAGCAGGGACAATTATTCATGTGTTGATTACTTCAAGTAGCTATTTCCCATTTATATTGGGTTTAAGCCTAATTTTGCAACTATGGTAAAAATTGGACTTATTGGCGTCGGGCATTTAGGCAAGATTCATTTGCGCTTATTATCCGAGATCGAAGGATTTGACCTAATCGGGTTTTATGAGCCGAATGCCGTTCGGGCTCAGGAAATATCCAAAGAAACAGGCATAAAGGCTTGGGAAAATGTTGAATCCCTAATACAAGAGGCAGATGCTTTGGACATAGTTGCGTCTACCACGCAGCATTTCAGCCTTGCCTCCCAATGTTTGAGGAAACAAAAACATGTATTTATTGAAAAACCAGTAACTGCAACGACAGAGGAGGGGAAAAATTTAATTCGCCTGGCTCAGGAAGCAAAAGTTAAGGTTCAGGTTGGGCATGTGGAGCGGTTTAATCCTGCCCTACTCTCTTTGCAGGGCTACGACATCAACCCCAAATTCATCGAATGTCATCGCCTGGCGCAATGGAATCCAAGAGGAACAGATGTCTCCGTGGTTCAGGACTTGATGATTCATGACATTGATCTGGTATTAAGTTTGGTTCGTGCACCGGTAAAACGCGTGAGCGCTTCCGGTGTTGCGGTTTTAAGTGACTCCCTGGACATTGCCAATGCAAGAATCGAATTCAGCAATGGAGCGGTTGCAAATCTCACCACCAGCCGAATCTCCATCAAGAATATGCGGAAGATGCGGATCTTCCAAAACAACGGTTACCTGTCCCTGGATTTTCTGGATAAGCGTTCCGAGTTATTTTTATTGGAAGACAAAAATCATCCTGTTCCCGGAGAAGATATGGCGATTCGAATGGAGTTTGGCAGTGCAGAGAATCTGAAAAATTTACTCATGCTATCACCAGAACCACCTTCCGTTAATGCCATCAAAATGGAGCTGGAAGAGTTTCAGAAGTCCATTGCTACCGGAAGCCAGGTCCGTGTCACCTTAGAAGATGGGGTTGCGGCCGTGGAGACGGCTTCCCTCATCTTAGAGAAAATACAAGGCATCTGATGAAGCCTATTAGCCATAGTCACTCCAACGCATTGAAAAGGCAAACTTTTCAGTTGCTGACCCTATTCGTGTTAGGCATCTTGGGGAGCTGCAACTGGATCAATCCCCCGGAAGATGTCCCTGCCTTTGTCATGCTTCAGGAGCCGCGCGTTTGTCTGGATAGCACTTGTACCGATATTCGGCCACACGGCTTGAAAGCAGCCTGGGTTTATCGAGAGGAATTACCGGTTCCACTTGGGGTTTTTGGCACTTATTCCCGATTTCCTTTACCAGATGCAGAGCAGAAAGAGATTGTCTTAAGAGCTGGCGTATTTGAAAATGGCATCTCGAATTTTATCAAAGAGTATCCTTTTCTCCAGCAATTAAGGTATCAATCCTCTGGAGTGAAAGGCAAAACCGACACCCTAAAGGCTGACTTTCGATACTTAAGCGACAGTCTCTTATCCTTTCCTATTTCTGAAAACTTTGAAGGACAAGATTTGCAATTGGAGCCATTTAGTGTGGTTACAGATTCCACACGCATAGAACGCTCAATCGAATCTCCCTATGAAGGTGCCTATTGTGGCAAAATAGTATTGAACAGCAACCGTCAGTTGATACAATTACAGAGTACAAGAGAATTTACGCTTCCGGGTAATGGAGCAGAAGTCTGGCTGGAGATTACGACGCGTGGAGATGTAAATGTACAAGCCGGGTTGGTATCCAACCAGAGTGGTAATGTGAGAGTGTTAAATCAGAATACCATTTTAAAAAATCCAGATTGGACACAATTGTATTTAAATTTTACGCCTTTAGTCTCCACCTATAGCAATGGGACTTTTCGTTTGTGGTTAAAAGTAGAGGGAGAAGGTAAAAGTGGGGCGGTGTACATTGACCGTATCCGGCTTATCCATTTCAGGCAATGAACAGAACCCGGAAAATTTTAATTTATCTACTATCAGATGCCCTGATTGCTTATGGGGTATGGCTGGCATTCTATTTTATTCGTGCCGGACAAAATCATGAGATAGAAGCTGATTCCGAAAAATTCC
>CANHCC010000073.1 GCA_947459115.1 Bacteroidota bacterium
AAGGAAAGGTCATGAAATACCTCCGTCCGGATGCAAAATCTCAAGTAACCATCGAGTACGATGCAAAGGGCAAACCAAAGCGTGTTCATACCATCGTTATTTCTACCCAACACGATGATTTCGTAAAACCCAAAGGCAATTCAGAAAGCGCTGCAAAAGCAGCTGAAAAAGCTATGTTGGATCAAATCACAAAAGATGTAAAAACTTATGTGATTCCTAAAGTGATTGATTCCAAAATGTTGGACAAAAACACTATCATCCACGTAAATCCTACCGGTTGCTTTATTATCGGTGGTCCTCATGGAGATACCGGACTTACCGGTCGTAAAATCATTGTGGATACCTATGGCGGAAAAGGCGCCCATGGTGGTGGTGCTTTCTCTGGTAAAGATCCTTCAAAAGTGGATCGTTCTGCTGCTTATGCTGCACGCCACATTGCCAAAAATTTGGTGGCTGCCGGTGTTGCGGATGAAGCCCTGGTTCAGGTCGCTTATGCCATCGGTATCGCTAAGCCAGTATCAATTACTGTGAATACTTATGGTACTGCCAAAGTAAACAAATCCGATGCTGAAATCGCAAGTCTGGTTTCGAACATATTTGATATGCGTCCTAAGGCTATCATCGATCGCTTAGGCTTGAAAAATCCAATTTATTCCGAAACTGCTGCCTACGGTCACATGGGAAGAAAAGCGGAAATCAAACCTGTTGAAGTCAACTATGTCACAATCAAAGAAGACGGAAAAGGCAAGCGTACTGAAGTTCGTACCAAGGCAATTAAGAAGCTTAAATTCTTTGCTTGGGAAGATTTAGATTACGTGAATGCCGTGAAGAAAGCCTTTGGCATCAAGTAATACAGATTTTATGTATGATAAAAAAGGGAAACTCAGGTTTCCCTTTTTTTATGTATTCAAGTGACGCAATGTGGCATGGAGGTATTTTACTAATTTCAACCATGAAATTGGAAGAGAATCCCCGAATCCTGCGTCTCATCACCCGAATGAACACGGGGGGGCCGTCCAGGCAAGTAGCCCGGCTTTCGGATCTGGAAGGATATGAAACCTTCACTGTATGGGGGATGTGTAGCGCCGATGAAGCGGAGGATGAACAGATGATTCGGCAGGTAAAAGGCAATTGGGAACAACTTCCATATTTAGGCAGACAAATTCATCCCTGGAAAGATCTCTTATCCCTGATTCGCCTCATAGGAATTATAAAATCCTTTAGGCCACATATTCTTCACACGCATACGGCAAAAGCGGGCATGCTGGGAAGACTTGCCGCGTGGCTCTGTGGCGTTCCGATTATCGTACACACCTATCATGGGCATGTGCTAGAGGGATATTTCTCTCCCCTCACCAGTCGGATGTTTCGATGGATTGAACAACAGTGTGGCCGAGTCTCAAATGCGCTTATTGTATTAAGCCGTCTTCAATATGACGCTATTACGAATACCCATGGAGTTGGGGATGAGAATAAAAACCATATTGTACCATTGGGGATTGACTTAAATGCGCTCTTATCTATTTCAGGAAAACCCGAAGCTGAATGGTATCTGAGTAGAAACTTGAATCCGGACTGCAGGTACATTTTATGGTGTGGGAGATTGACCAAAATAAAGCATCCCCTTATTCTTCCGGAGATTTGCCGAGAACTCGAATCTTATCCCAACCTCCCTGACTGGAAAATATTGGTAGCAGGAGATGGTGACCTTCGACAAGTTCTCACCGATAAAATTTTGGAATTAAAATGCGAAAACAGAATACAGTTGTTATCGTGGGAAACAGATTCTAAATCCTTATTTAGTGCAGCCGACCTGGTGATTCTTACATCCATTCAAGAAGGTACTCCTGTAAGTTTAATTGAAGCAATGGCTGCTGGCAAACCTATTATCGCATCAGGGGTTGGGGGCGTACCGGACATGCTGGAAAGCGGCGGAGGGCGAATTGTTTCCAGTATTAATTCTAAAGTTTTTGCAGAAGAAATTTCTCAGATTTTGTTGCAGGAATCAATTGGATGGGAGATGGGTCAAATCGGAAGAAAACAAAGCCAATTATACCGCATGGAAAGGCTTAAAGAGGATTTAAACAGACTTTATTCAGATTTGCTAAAAGTCCGATTTAACACCAATGCGGAAGGATAAACCGCCTTTTTTCAAAAAAATATTTGGGTAATATTTCGATATTTATATAATTTTGAATATCAAATTTTATTTTTATGAGTACAGGTACAGTAAAATTCTACAATGAAACCAAAGGTTTCGGCTTTATTGTAGATGATGAAACGGGGAAAGATGTCTTCGTTCACAAAACAGGTCTTTCAGAAACCGTTCGCGAGAATGACCGTGTAACCTTTGATACCGAAAATGGTCGCAAAGGTGTCAATGCAGTAAATGTTCGCAAAGCTTAATACATTTTAGGTATTGCAAAAAGAAAGGGGCTGAGAAATCAGCCCCTTTCTTTTTAATATCTTTTTTTAGAATTATCAGAAAGGATCATCCGGGTTTTGCCTTTCCAAATCAAATACCCAAAAAATCCGATAAATATTTTGAGGCAGCAGGTGAAAATTAGAGTATCCATCCGTCCCTTACTTCATGAGAGGTAGGAGCCGGTCACTTTCTCCGCCCGATTAAAACTGGGATTATATACTTATAACATCATTCAATTGAATTTTTGTCTCTGCTGCAAGGAAATTTATTCTTTAATTTTGGCATTGAATCTATCTCGTGAAAAAAATCGTCTGCTTTGGACCCGGCCCCCAGTTTAAAGGTGGCATCTCCAACTATAATACTTCCCTGGCAAAAGCCCTTGCAGCCCTGCCGGAAACCGAAGTGCATATTGTTTCCTGGACACAACAATATCCCGCCATCATACCCAGAGATTTTATTGATCGTAAAAGCACTAAAAATCTGATTGAAGGAACCGGAATACAGGTACATTATTGTACCAATTTCAATAATCCCCTCTCTTGGGCGGAGACCGCAGAATTGATTTGTAAACTTCAACCCGACCAGGTCATCTTTCAGTGGGCGATAGCCTTACAAGGCTTACCATTGGGTTGGATTAGTCGGCAATTAAAAAAGAAATCAAAGGCGGAGATTATCTTCGACTGTCACCTGGTAGTTCAAAAGGAAGGCAGTAGTCTGGACAAAAAGTTCACCCACTACGGACTCTCTCATGCGGATACCTGGATTGTTCATGCCCTTAAAACAGCTAACGAATTAAAGGCGCTATATCCGAATAAAAATTTCTTCCTGACTGAAACTTCCGAAAGACAATCCAATACCATTTTAAAACTTTATCATCCTGTTTATGATATGTTCCAGGAGGATCCCACCTTTGACCGGGAACAAACAAAGGCTGAGATGGGTCTTAAACAACATGTCTTTTTATTTTTTGGATTCATCCGAAAATACAAAGGTCTTCACTTGGTTATTCCTGCTTTTGCTAAGGCTCTGGAAACCCGCAAAGATATAAGCCTTCTGATCGTAGGCGAATCTTTTTGGAATACCCTTGATGCCTCTAAATTTTCTACCCGTATCAAGAAGCTTTTATTTGGTTCTGCCAAGAAGCTTTTTCTAAAAAATTCCGATAACGAGGAGGATTATAATCCATTGGCACTCGTTGATGCATTAGGCATTCAGGAACATGTAAAAATTTATAATGATTTTGTCCCGAATGAGGCAGTAAACAAATACTTTCAGGTGAGTGATAATCTGATGTTGTATTATCTGACTGCGACTCCTTCCGGTGTGGAATCTATCGGTTACAACTTTCGAATGCCTGCACTTGCGACCCGAGTTGGCCATTTCCCGGAAACGATTCAGGATGGCTATAATGGCTATCTTGCCACACCCGATGATATTGAGGATATGGCCAGAGTTATGCTCAAAGCCCTGGATCACCCCATCCCCAGAGCGAATGTGTCTGAGACAGCTTCCCACCTGAGTTGGCAACGATATGCCACTTTAGTGAGAGGATAATCTTTTTTACATCTTTACTTCCGGGAATTCAATTGAATTATACAGACAAGCGCGCCTGATTTTTAGTAACTTTATCCCTCCACTATCAGTATATGAAAGCCATATTTTCGCCGGAGTATTGGGAAGAACGATATAGAACAGAGGATACCCCCTGGGATTTACCAGAGGCCTCTCCTCCGCTATTATATTATCTGAACTCTGGAATAAATAAAAGGCAACGCATTCTGATTCCCGGAGGAGGTCAAGGACATGAACTTGCCTGGATGTTGCAAAATGGATTTGAAAAAGTCCAACTCATCGACTGGTCCCCAATGGCTATAGATACTGTAAAACATAGACATCCCGAGATTCCTGAATCTGCCTTTTTGTGTCAGGATTTTTTCCAACACAGAAATCAATATGATTTAATCCTGGAGCAAACCTTTTTCTGCGCCCTTCCCCCTGAATGGCGACCTCGTTATGCCGCCCATATGGCAGAATTGCTTGTGCCGGGAGGCATCCTCGCAGGCGTGTGGTTTAATTTTCCTTTAACTGAAAAAGGCCCTCCTTTCGGAGGCAGTGAAGCAGAATACCGGTCTTTGCTGGAACCTTATTTTATTCTTGAATCCATTCAATCCACGCCACATTCCCATCCCTCCAGGGCGGGAAAAGAGTTATTTATTATCGCAAGAAGAAAACCCTGTTTGCATGACGCATGAAATGACACAACAACTCAGCCAATGGCTCAACTGGCCCGGCTCTGAGCGCAATATCCCTTTTGTTTTAATGGCCGGTCCTTGTGCCATTGAAGACGAAGAGACGCCATTTGAAGTTGCGGAAACGGTACTGGCCTTTTGTCAATCGCATCACATTCCTTACATCTTCAAAGGCTCCTACCGTAAAGCCAATCGCTCCAGTGGCAATTCATTCAAAGGCATTGGAGATCAAAAGGCCCTGGAAATTTTAGGCCGCATAAGGGCAAAATATAATGTACCGGTCGTTACCGATATTCATGAATCGCATGAAGCTGAAATGGCGGCCTCTTATGTAGATGTATTACAAATTCCGGCCTTCCTCTGTCGGCAAACCGATTTGATTGAAGCGGCTGCCCGAACAGGTAAAATTGTCAATATCAAAAAAGGGCAATTTATGTCGGGAGAATCTATGGCTTTTGCGGCGGATAAAGTTCGGCAAATGGGGAATCCTAAAGTGGCATTGACCGAAAGAGGTAACAGCTTCGGTTATCAGGATTTGGTTGTGGACTTCCGAAATATTCCCATCATGCAGGAACAAGGCAAATGTCCCGTAATATTGGATGTTACCCACGCACTTCAAAAGCCCAATCAATCCTCAGGCGTCACGGGTGGTCAGCCCGCCTTAATCCGTCTGATTGCTTCAGCCGGTGCCGCCGTTGGCGTAAATGGTTTTTTTATTGAAACACATCCTGAACCTGCTCGCGCAAAAAGCGATGCCTCCAATATGCTGCCTCTAAAACAACTACCAGAATTGCTGGAAACGCTTATTCGAATACATCAGGCTCTTTAATCTCAATTATTTTCTACAATGCGAATTTCTTTTAGTTCCTCTCGTATGCTGAAATCTTTAGTCTTTGTTGCTGCCTTCCTGCTCTTTTCCGGAACTGTCCGACCCGGGAATATTTTTGGCCAGACTACCGGAATAACCTTATCGGATATCTGGGCCTCCCCTAAGTACTATGCCAAAGGGGCTGAGGAAATCCGTTGGATGAAGGATGATAACCGTTACTCGCGTTTGGAAAGAATCCAAAAAGACAAAACGGAGCTCAATATTTATGATGTACAAAGTGGGAAGAAACTTGAGACCATTCTGGATGAGTCGACACTTAAAGACCCTGCCACCGGAGAAGCATTGACGGTACTTCGTTATGAATTCAGCCCGAAAGAAAGTTTCGTCTTGCTTGTTACAGAAAGTTATCCCTTATACCGACATTCCTCTTCAGAGAGAGTCATGTTGTATGACAGGAAAAATAACCGCATCGCAAAGTTATTTGATGGGAAACCGGTTTACTCTCCCTCTTTTTCACCGGACGAAAGCAAAATTGCATTTGTATTTCAAAACAATTTATACGTCGCCCCTCTGACAAGCCTAAAAGCAGAACAAATTACCAAAGACGGGAAAAAGAATTCCATTATTAATGGGATGTGCGATTGGGTGTATGAGGAAGAATTTTCCTTCACAAAAGCCTATGAATGGGCGCCGGATGGCAACAAAATTGCCTGGTTGAGATTTGATGAGTCGGATGTTCCGGAATATGGAATGGACTTATACAACAGTTTATATCCGGAAAGAGAAACCTTTAAATACCCCAAGGCCGGAGAGAAAAATGCCCTTGTACAACTCTATATTCGAGACCTGCTTAAAAACAAAAATACTCAGGTAGATTTAGGGACAGAAACCGATCAGTATATTCCCCGAATTGCCTGGACCAATGCTGGCGATCAATTAATGGCTTTACGCATGAACCGTCTTCAAAACAAATTAGACTTTTTGTTAATTAATGGTAAAGATGGTTCCAATAAAGTGCTGATGCAGGAGGTCAGTAAAGCTTGGGTGGATATTCATGAACATATGGCAGTTCAGCTATATTTTTTGAAAGACAATAAGAACTTTATTTGGGTATCGGAAAAAGATGGGTACACGCATCTATACCTCCATTCCTTAGAATCCGGCGAAGGTCAAAAACTGACTTCGGGCAATTGGGATGTTACAGACTTTTATGGCGTGGATGAAGCAATGGGATTTGTCTATTTTGCTGCTGCCGACCGTTCGCCAATGGAAAGGCATTTATTTAGGGTTACCCTTTCCGGCACCGCTTTGACGCCTTTAAGTCAGGATGCCGGAACGCATAGTGCGGCTTTCAGTACCGGCTTTAATTATTTTGTTCATTCATATTCCAACGACACACTTCCGCCTCAAATTGTTCTCAGAACCCGAGAAACGAGTGAAATCAGGGTGTTGGAGGATAATGCCAGACTTAAAGAATCCCTAAAAAATCTGAAGCTTCACAAGAAAACCTATCTGACCATTCCCGGTGCTGATGGAACGAACCTGAATGCCTGGATGATTCGTCCCAATGATTTTGATGCTTCCCGCAAATATCCGGTATTGATGTATGTATATGGCGGACCTGGCTCTCAAACCGTAAAAAATGCATGGGAAGGGCCTAATGCTTTTTGGTATCAGCATCTGGCAGATAAAGGTTACATCATTATTTCGGTGGACAATCGAGGTACCGGAAATAGAGGATCGGCGTTCAAAATGAGCACCTATCGTCAATTAGGAAAATTAGAAGCGGAAGACCAGATTGCAGCTGCGAATTGGATTAAAAATCAATCGTGGGCAGATGGAGAACGAATCGGTATTTGGGGGTGGAGCTTCGGAGGCTATGTTACAGCCTTGTGTCTGACCAAGGGGCAAGGCGTGTTCAAGGCAGGGATATCCGTTGCCCCGGTTACTAACTGGAAATACTATGACACCATTTACACGGAGCGCTTTCTGCAAACCCCTCAATTAAACGAGTCCGGATATGAGGACAATTCTCCGGTGAATTATGCTAAAAATTTAGAAGGACGGTATTTGTTGATTCATGGCACTGCGGACGACAATGTGCATTTGCAGAACTCCATGGATTTTGCCCAGGCATTAATCCGAAATGGTAAAGACTTTGAGATGTTTATGTACCCCGACCGGAATCATAGCATTTATGGACCTGGCGTGAGAATTCACCTTTACCGAAAAATGACAAAATTCATCGAAGAAAATCTTTAGTTATCAGGCGGATGTTCCGTAAAACGAGCAAAAATATCCTTTCCAAAGGGATTTTTTCCCATTCAGACAAGGAGTTTAGGTACAACCACATGAATTCTGTATCTTTGTATCAGTGAAATTCAATATGAAAAAACGCATTGGTTTTGGGTTCTTGCTCGCTTTTCTTGTGCTATCCTGCAACAAACCAGGTACAGTACCGGAACTTCCTATCACGAACAGTAAGCCGGCAATTGTCCGCATGACGCCCGAGGAGGATAGGTATATTCTCAATCCAGGTTCCAACTTTCAGGTAAAGCTTCAGGTATCCGATAACGAAGGGATTTATCTCGTGAATGTTTACGAAACAAAATTTACCGGTCCATGGGTACCCGGTAGTATTCCTGTTGGTGCTGAAAATGTAAAAATTCAGCCTACTTATTTTATCAATTCAACGAGTGGAAATATTACCTTTAATGGTACCTTACCCAATGGTATCATTGCGCCTTTTGGTACAACCATGCGCTACAGGTTTGAAGTTGTAGATTTGGACAGCAACAAAGCATACACCGACTTTTTTGTGAATGTCATGAACATAACGCCTGTGGATGGTGATAGTATTCTGACTTATGATTCTTGTTTTATTTACAACAATCTAAAAGGAATGCAACAGTATTATTCTTTCAATTTCAACACCAACAGTCCGGGTTCATTTTGGGATAGAGACATCAAAGAAAATACTGAAACAGCACCCGGTTTTATCAAGGAATTTATTTCCCCCAATAACACTGCTGACACTGCTGTATTTGCAAGAGTAACCGACTTCTTAAACTTTGATGCATTAAAGCGCAATATAGAGTCTTATGATATTGTAATGAACGCTTTTACGGTTACTGAACCTAAGCTTCCTAAAACCTGGGCATTAAGTCCCGGAGAAATATACATTTTGAAACAGAGAATTTCCGGTCAAACCTATCAGCCCTACATTGTGTTTAAAATTTTAGCCATTAATGATCAGGATGGGTATGAGTTTGACTACATAAAGTTTGCCTACAAACGGGTAGTACCAATTCCATAAAAATTTCTTTTACCCTCAGAAAAGCCCTCTGAGAGAGGGCTTTTTTCTATGCAGAAACTACAATTTCAAATTCAGGCCTGGATCCAGTATCAACTGCGTGCAACAGGAAAGCATGGCATACACTCTCCTTTTGTCTATCAGTTGTATGAGCAAGCCATTCTGCCTGGATTAATTTCCTCTCCGGAAACCGGCAAAATTGAAGGATTAAGAAAACAGCTCCTCAAGGATTCCCGAATTTTAGCAGTTGAGGATTTCGGTGCAGGTTTGGGAGGTAAGGAAATCCCGAAGATTAACCGGCCGATTTCAAAAATTGCAGGTAGTTCTGCCCGAGGCCTAAAATTTGGATCTCTCCTTTTCCGATTGTCCCAATTTTTAAAGCCGCACTCGATTTTAGAAATGGGGACGAATCTTGGCCTTTCAACATTATATTTATCAAAAGGGAATCCCAATGCCCAACTGATGACCTTGGAAGGAAGCAAAGCCATTGGAGAGGTTGCACAAGAACATTTTCAACAAGCGCATATAAACCCGACGGTTGTTATTGGAGAATTTTCCTCCACGCTTGAATCAATAGATTGGAGTAGGAATAAACCGGATTTTATATTTGTAGATGGAAATCATCGTCAAGATCCAACTGTAGCTTATTTTAAATTCCTAATGAGTAAAGCGGCCGATCAGGCAGTCTTTATTTTCGATGACATACATTGGTCTCCGGGCATGCAAGCGGCCTGGGACATTATCCGTTCCGACACTCGTGTTCAAGTTAGCATAGATCTCTATGGCATGGGGATTTGTTTCACCGGAAGGGATCAGGCTAAAGAACATTTTATCTTAAAATTCTAATGAGCGCCCCTCTTTCAGCACTAAAAGAAATTCGGGACAAACATTATTTATCACCGGAAGATTTTACCAAAGCCCTACGCAACGACCGGGATATTTTTAAGGAAGAAGAGCGGTTTTATTTGGAAAAACTTGCCCAAAAAGAGCAACAAATTATCGAGGAGGTCGGAGATTGGGCTGTCGTTTGGGGCCAATCGCCAATGATATCTTCCGATATTCCTGAAATATCACAGCTCTTGATAGAAATCCTTGGACCTCTGACGCCTCAAGCCAAGCAGGAAATCCTTGTTCACATTCGCCAATCCCTTTCATCCGAATGGGTTCAGTCCCTACCACCTGCTCTAAAGGCTGAAATATCCGGATTCCCTATTCAAGCCTCCGACAAGTGGCTTCGAATTTTACCCTGGAGTTTAATGGTTTTGGGACTCCTGTTCTTGACTCTTAGTCAATATGGTGGCGCTACTGTTTTACTTCCCTTAGGCGGGAGTGTTTTGTTGGCTGGTGCAGTATGGCTTTATTTGAGGAGTTAAAATAGCGGAACTAATTCCGCCAACCCAAGGTTGGAACTTTGTTTAGGAACTAAAATATTTCCCTCGGGCAACCGTAAATTTGTGCAAAAAATTAAAAGATAAATCATGCAAGAAATTCAACTGGACACCATAGAAGAAGCATTAGAAGAAATTAAGGCGGGAAAAATGGTGGTAGTGGTAGATGATGAGGATAGAGAAAATGAGGGGGACTTGGTTATGGCAGCAAGGTATGTCACACCTGAAGCCATTAATTTTATGGCCATTCACGCACGAGGACTTATTTGCGCTCCCATAGATGAAGAGAGGGCGAATGAATTACAATTAGGATTGATGGTGGATAAAAATACCACCTTGCATGAAACCCCTTTTACTGTGTCGATTGATTTAATTGGCCATGGAAATACAACAGGAATTTCCGCTCACGACAGAGCCCGAACCATTCTGGCCCTGGTAGATCCGGCAACAAAGCCCGAAGAATTTGGTAAGCCTGGTCATATTTTTCCCCTTCGGGCCAAAAAAGAAGGGGTTTTGAGAAGAGCAGGTCATACAGAAGCGACCACCGATTTTTCAAAACTAGCGGGTTTAGAGCCTGTCGGTATTTGTGTTGAAATCATGAGTGAAGATGGCAGTATGGCTCGATTGCCAGAACTTCGGACCTTTGCAGATAAGCATGGGCTAAAACTTGTTTCCATCAAAGATTTAATCGCTTACAGGCTTAGAACGGAATCCACTATTGAAAGATTAGATACCATTCAACTCCCAACCCAGTATGGTGATTTTATGCTCACAGCCTATCGCCAAACCGTAACCGGAGATAACCACCTCGTTCTCCACAAAGGCAATTGGAATGAAGAGGAACCTGTATTGGTTCGGGTCCATTCTTCCTGCATGACAGGTGATATCTTTGGGTCCTGCAGATGTGATTGTGGAGAACAACTAACCAAGGCCATGGAACGCATCGAACAAGAAGGAAAAGGCCTGATCGTCTATATGAATCAAGAAGGCAGAGGGATAGGTCTAATCAATAAAATGAAGGCCTATAAACTTCAAGAAGAAGGTGCAGATACCGTAGAAGCGAACCTTGCTCTAGGTTTCAAAATGGACGAAAGAGAGTATGGCACAGGTGCGCAAATTTTAAGAGATATGAAAGTGAGCAAAATGCGCTTGATGTCGAATAATCCCACCAAACGCGCAGGTCTCGTGGGTTATGGTTTGGAGATCATTGAAAACATCCCTTTAGAAGTTAACCCCAATCCCCACAATTTAAAATACCTCGAAACCAAGCGTAACAAAATGGGACACTCCATTTTGAATTCGAAAGATTAGTTTCCTTACGCCCTTTCTAATATAACGAGGCTCTAATATTCGTCCTCCTATCTAATTACAACCCTGTTCGATACCCTTCGACGCCTTCAGTCATTAAGATTCCAGGCTCTGCTGCGTCGCACTATATCACAATACCCTCTCTTTTCATTATGCCCCGAAAATAAACTCCTGCCCCTTTGCGCACCCTCGCGCTCCTCGCGGTTAATCCCCAATCCCATAAATCCCCTTTGCGCCCCCTCGCGCTCCTCGCGGTAAAAGAAACCCACCACCTTGCGCACCCTCGCGCTCCTCGCGGTTGAACTCCAATTACCTCATCCATACAAACCAAAAAGCCGGTGCTCACACCGGCTTTTTAGTTCTACTCGAATACACTCAAAATTTTTACAATACAATCAACTTCTCCGTCTTAACCCCCTGATCCGTTTCCAGCAACACAGTATAAGTTCCTTTCGACAACAGCGCACCCAACTCCAATCTTTGTGTAAACTCAGGCCGGCCCTCCGTATCTATCAC
>CANHCC010000074.1 GCA_947459115.1 Bacteroidota bacterium
CGCCTCCTTGCTTCTGGTCCTCGCTGTGGTATCGGTGAAATTCTTATTCCGGAAAACGAACCCGGTTCTTCTATCATGCCTGGTAAGGTGAATCCTACCCAGGCGGAAGCCATGACTATGGTCTGTGCTCAGGTAATCGGGAATGATGCTGCCATCACGGCCGGTGGCATGAATGGGCACTTTGAACTGAATGTTTTTAAACCTGTGATGATTTTCAATCTCCTGATGTCTGCCAGATTGATTGGAGATGCAGCCGATTCTTTCAACCGCCACTGTGCGGTTGGAATCGAACCTAATCATCCGGCGATTCAGAAAAATCTGGAAAACTCTCTGATGTTGGTAACAGCCTTGAATACGCATATCGGGTATTATAACGCAGCAGCCATTGCCAAAAAAGCGCACAAAGAAAACACAACCCTCCGGGAAGCTGCAATAGCTCTCAATCTGCTCACCTCCGAACAGTTTGATGAATATGTTAAACCTGAAGAAATGGTTGGAAACTAACGCCTGATATCTTACTTGTTAAAAACAGGGTCTGCAATTACTTTTGCAGACCCTATTTTTTTGTAAGCAAGAACTTTTCTTATTTACCAATCGTTATAAGTTTCAAATTAGAAAATCATGTCCGTTATAAAAGTATCCGATGCTGACTTCAATCAGCAACTTGAAAGCAATGACCGTGTGGTTGTCAAGTATTATGCTGACTGGTGTGGCGCTTGTCGCCTAATGGCACCGAAGTTTAACCGCATGTCCGAAGAAGAAAAAAATCAGGGCATTGCGTTTTTGGATGTTAATGCAGAGGAAAGTCCTGAAGCCAGAAAATTGGCGGGCGTCAGTAATCTGCCGTTTTTCGCGGTATTCAAAAACGGGAAGTTAGTTCTGGCTGATTTTACCGCCAAGCCTGAATCTGTTGAGGGAATGATTGATGCCATTCGTTAAATCATGAACACCCAAGAAGTAAAACGCCTTGCCTCAGAGGAAAGCTTATCCTCCCTGAAAGCAGCTGAAGAGGCCCTGCTAAATGAACAGGCATTACCGATTGTTGTGAACGGAACAGATGAAGGAGAACAACTTACCCATATACTCTCCGCTATTTGGGTACTCGAACAAATGGCAACAGAAAAATGGGAACTGCCCTTCGCAATGCGAGAACTCACAAAAAAAGTACGAAATTCTATTTCTTAGGATAGATCCTCACGACAGTCTCCTCGTTAGATGCTTGTCGTAAAACAAAAAAGGCATTCTGAAGAATGCCTTTTTTTATTGTATAAAAATATTCGTCCCAATTAAATTTCATCCACATCCGCATTCGGATCACTATCCTTTTCTGGAACACTTCCGGTCTTACCTTTAGCCTTTCCGTTATTTTTTTTTGCTTTTTTTTCTTCTCTCAATTTTTTCCAGGTCTCCTGTTGTACAGGGGTCAATATTTTATGAAGGGCCTCCACAAACTCCTGACGCACCATTCGAATTTCTTTAATTCGCTCTGGATTGTCCGGTGCTGTATTTTTGAATTTTTCCTTTATCAATCGCATTCTATTAATACGCCTCAAAGAAGCTTTTTCAACATCGGATTTTTGTTCTTCTGTCAACCCCAATTGCTTTTGAAGGTTCTCGGCTTGTTTGGCTGCCATTACTTCTGGAGTCGGGGCATTATCATGATGTTTTCTGCTCCCTTTGGGTGTCTTAGATGCCTGAGCAATTACTTGACCCTGCAAAGCCCAAGCTATCAGGGAAACAAAAAGAATACGAATCAGCATAAGGTGTTATAATATTTTGTTGCTCAAAAATACGCTAATTCCGGTTGGTTACCAACCCTGTGTATCTTTGTATCTGGTTATCCATTTTTCCTATGTTAAAAATTTACACCATTGCTGTCCTTAGCCTATTCTTAATATCAGAAGTTAAAGCCTTGATATTAACCCCTGGTGATTCCGCTCGGAAAGATCCTTACAAAAACTGGGATGTGGCAAATCCTCCCGGCCCTCGCTTCACAAAATCATTCACGGTAAAAGAAGGAACGTGGATGAGCCTGGATGTAAGCCCGGATGGAAAAGAAATAGTTTTTGATTTACTTGGAGATATATACACCATGCCTATATCCGGAGGCAAAGCGAAAGCCTTGAAAACGGGTCTGCCTTATGAAATGCAGCCGCGTTTTAGCCCGGACGGCAAATCGATTTCGTTTACTTCTGATCGGGAAGGCGGTGATAATATCTGGGTCATGAAACGGGATGGCAGCGAGGCAAAATCGATTACAAAAGAAGATTTTAGATTATTAAACAACGCCGTCTGGTCTGCTGATGGCAAATATCTGATTGGGCGGAAACATTTTACGGGGACACGCTCTGCGGGTGCAGGCGAAATGTGGATGTATCATCATTCCGGAGGACAAGGCATACAACTCACCAAACGCAAAAACGACCAAATGGATGTAAATGAACCCTGCGTTTCTCCTGATGGTAAATATCTTTACTTTTCTGAAGACATGAGTCCGGGCCAATATTTTGAATACAACAAAGACCCCAACGACCAAATATATATTATTCGTCGTTATCAATTTGAAACAGGAAAGCTGGAAAATTACCTGACCGGTCCCGGAAGTTCACTTCGTCCTCAGGTCTCCAGAAAAGGTGATCGAATGGCATTTATCCGCCGTGTGCGAAATCAAACCGTTTTATTTATCCATGACATTTCTTCTGGGGAAGAGTGGCCGATTTATAATGGCCTTAGCAAAGACCAGCAGGAAACCTGGGCCATTTATGGCACCTATCCCGGTTATGCCTGGACTCCGGATGATCGCTTCATCCTTATCTGGGCTCTGGGCAAAATTATGAAGATAGAGGTGCAAACCGGAAAGGCAGAAGAAATTCCTTTTGAGTGCGAAGTAACTCAAGAATATACCCAACCTCTGCATGCGCCTCAAATCGCCTTTGAAGACAACTTCACAGCTAAAATGATTCGCCATCCCAAAATTACACCCGATCAAAAAACCCTTGTTTTCAGCGCTGCCGGTTATTTGTATAAAAAAAGCCTACCGGATGGTAAACCGACCCGCCTTACTACAGGAACTGATTTTGAATATTTTCCACGCATCAGTCCGGATGGGACACAAGTAGTTTTTGTTAATTGGAATGACAGTACACTTGGCACTATTGCCAGCGTCAGTATCAATGGGGGCAATATCCGTAAAATCACTTCATCACCCGGGCATTATGTGGACCCCTCTTGGTCTCCGGATGGTAAAGAAATTGTTTATCAAAAAGGGGGAGCGTCTATTCTTACTGCCCCCATTCACATGCAGGAAACAGGAATTTATAGAATACCGGCTCAAGGCGGTAATCCGATAATGGTTTCTAAAGAAGGTAGCCGTCCAATGTACAGCAAAGATGGTAAACGCATTTATGTTTTTTCGAGAGAAGGCGAGAATAAAGCATTGAAAAGTATGAGTCTGGATGGACATGACAGCAGAACTATGTTCACCTCCAAATATGCAACGGATATTATGCCAAGTCCGGATGAAAACTGGGTGGCATGGAATGAATTGTTTCAGGTCTATATAACGCCGTTTCCTCAAACCGGCCAAAGCCTTGATCTGAGCAGTGGCAACAAGGCTCTTCCCTCTTTCAAAGTCAGCAAACATGGGGGCAACTATATTCACTGGACAAGCGATAGTAAAAAATTAAATTGGGTGATTGGTGCGGAATATTTTTCCAGAGAAATTCAAAATACATTTTTATTTGTAGAAGGGGCTCCGGATTCACTTCCCCCGGCAGACACCACAGGGATAGCCATTGGGCTTCAATTACCTTCTGATAAACCAGCCGGTTCGTATGCTCTGATGAATGCCAGAATTATCTCCATGAACGGCGATGAGGTGATAGAAAACGGGGTCATTGTAATAGAAAATAATCGCATTAGCATCGTTGGAGATGCGCGTTTAGTAAGACTGGATGCTAGTTTGAAAAAAATCGATCTTCAGGGAAAAACCATTATGCCCGGGATGGTAGATGTTCATGCCCATATTCCTGTGGGGTATAATGGCATTGCGCCCCAGCAATCCTGGGCTTATGATGCCAACCTGGCTTTTGGGGTTACCACTACGCATGACCCTTCTAACTATACAGATATGGTATTTACCCATTCTGAAATGATTAAAACCGGAAGCATGAGAGGACCCAGAGTCTTTTCAACCGGAACCATATTGTATGGCGCAGAAGGGGATTTTAAAGCAATTGTAAATTCTTACGAGGATGCGTACAATCATCTGAAACGAATGAAAGCCGTTGGTGCATTTTCCGTTAAAAGTTATAATCAGCCCCGACGCAATCAAAGACAACAAGTACTCGAAGCAGCACGGGTTCTCAATATGCTGGTCGTGCCGGAAGGTGGTTCCTTCTTTCAGCACAACCTGAACATGGTTTCAGACGGCCATACGGGCATTGAACATTCTGTACCGGTAAATCCCGTTTATAAAGATGTCGTAGAATTTTGGAAAAATACCGATGTACAATATACCCCAACCCTTATTGTGGGATATGGAGGTATCTGGGGTGAGAATTACTGGTATGACAAAACAAATGTCTGGGAAAACAGCCGCCTGATGCGCTTTACACCCAGAGCACTGGTAGATGCACGCTCCAGAAGACGAATAAAATCTCCGGATGAAGAGTATAACCACTTCCTTAATGCCAGATCTTGCAAAGACCTGGCCGATGCAGGTGTCAGAGTGAATCTTGGCGCACACGGACAATTGCAAGGCCTGGGCGCACATTGGGAATTATGGATGATGGAACAAGGGGGCATGAATCCCTTGCAAGCCATTCGTGCGGCTACCTTAAATGGTGCCCGATACATCGGTATGGAAAAAGAACTCGGCTCTATCGAAGCAGGCAAACTCGCAGATCTTGTTATCTTGGATGCAAACCCTTTAGAGAATATTCGCAATACTGAAAAAATACATGCCGTTATTGCGAATGGCCGTTTCTATCGCGGGGAGGATTTAAATGAAGTCCATACAGGAGGGCGAAAAACCCTTCCCTATTATTTCGAAAAGAGTCGCGGCAATTCCTTTCCCTGGGGACATTATGAAAATGCCGGTGGTTCCTTTTGTTCCTGTCATACGCATCACACACATTAATTCCTTGTGATGGCCGAATTATAAAAATTGTTGTGACTGACCTAATTAATTTCCGTGTTGAACGAAAAATATATGTCGGAAGGCGAAGTGCAGTTCTTTGATTCAACCCTGGTTATCATACCGGCACGAAAAGACTCTCAGGGGTTACCCGGAAAAAACAAACGCATGTTTTTGGGAAAGCCTTTATATCAACATACACTGGATCTGGCGCTAAGTATTTTTCCTCCGGCATCGGTTGTTGTCACCACAGATGATGAGGATATTCTGTCCGGAAGCGAAGGTAAATGTCGTGTAATTAAAAGACCTTCGCATTTAGCGACCGGGGATACGCCAATGAATGCTGTAATCCGGCATGTTCTGGAACAAACGCCAGGCAAATTCTGGGGATTATTGATGCAGCCAACAACGCCCTTTCGTCGGAAAATAGACATCCTTTCCTCTGAAAAATTACTGCATACCATTCCGGCACCGGAGGGTGTCTTTTCCGTTCTTCAAAGTAAACAGATACCTGGATATACTTTATTTCGAAGCAATGCCTCAGGGGCACTGGAAATGCAGAGTTCTTCTGTTTACGGAAGACAACAAGCGCCGACCTGGTGGGCCTTAAACGGATCCTTGTATTGGTTTAACATCAAAGCCTTTTTAGACAAGGATGCATTATCGGCGCTCTCGCCGGTTTTGCCTTATGAAATGGGGCTTAGGGAAAGTCTGGATATTGATACAGAAGAGGATTGGAAACTGGCGGAATGGATGAGTCTGAAATTAGAAAATGAGTAGTCTTTGAAATTACTTTCTAAACCTGGTCTTATATTATACCCCGTCGCTTCAATTCCCAAAAGCATTTGGCAGTTGCCTCAATATCCACAGCAGCATCATGGGCTTCTTCAAAAGTTACCCCAAATAGTTTTTGATGCAATTCCGATAGTTTAGGCCATTTATGTCCATACATGCCGGGTAAAGCACAAAACTCTATGGTACTTTGCAAAGTGCATATTTTGCGTGGACCTTTAATCAGATCAAATCCTTTGCGAAGTAACTCTGCCCCTATAATTTTTTCATCGAAAGCCATATTATGTGCCACTAAATACCTGGAGGTTTTTGCGAGTGCCTGAAACTCTTGCAACACGGAATACAGAGGCTGCCCTTCCTGAAGGGCGCGTTGCGTAGAAATGCGATGAATAGCAGATGCAGCTGACGGAATAGTAAAGCCTTCCGGTTTGATAATATAATTGCCGGTGTGCATTTGATTTCCCTGTTCATCAAATTGCAAAAAGGCAAGTTGTACCAGGCGAGGCCAATTATCTAAATCTGTAATAGGTGCTTTCCAATTGCGCGGAAGGCCGGTGGTTTCAGTATCAAAAAAGATATACATTATCTGGAATGGGGATTAGTGTTGTGGGAAATGGGTTTATCAAAAGATTTCCGAGACGATGTTTCGGAAATCTTATTCTCGTTGCGCATCTCGATAGGTCTGAGTATAATTTTCCGGAAGACGAAACCCTAAGCGAAGGGCAAACTCCCGCATAAGATTGTGTTCTTCCGGGCCAAAAAGAATATTTGAAGCATCAGCAGAATTGGTATGATTCAGAATAAAAGTATATCCCAAATCCTGAGCAATACGCCTGGAGACAGAATCTACCTTAAAAACAAAGGGCGCTTGCAGTTTTTGTTTTCGAATTTCCAGACGCGCTTCTGCATCCAATTTAGATGCTTCGATCTCTGCACTAAGATCGGCCAATTGCTTTTCAAGATACGCTATCTGCTCAGGGCGCATAACAGATTTGCCTGTATAATATTCCTCAAGTAAGGATTTCGCATAACGCTGTTTTACATCTACTTTTTCCTGAAAAAATTGTCGGTCTGATTCCAAAGAATCATTAATCGACAAATAGCCGGGCATAAACCACAAAAGCATTTCAATATCTACATAACCGATCTTTTGAGCCTGTATCGGAACTGCAGAAAAGGTGAAAAGCAGAAGTAGTAAAAACTTACTTTTTGGGTGCTGGGGTAGGTGCATTTCCGGATCCCATTTTTTCAAGAACAGCATTGCTTAGGTCATATGCCGGATTCGCATACAGCAGACTTGCATTACTGGCCTTATCAATTACGATATCGATTTTCTTTTCTTTAGCGACCACCTGGATGGCTTCAAAAAGTTTTTCCTGAATCGGTTTTATTTTGTCTTTCCTGGCTTTAAAGTGTTCCCCTTCATACCCAAATTTCTTTTGTTGAAAATCGGCAAGGGCTTGTTCTTCCATTTTTATGGTTTCGAGTCTTTGGGCTTTCATATCCTCAGGGAGCAGTACTTCCTCGGCCCGATAATCCATTTGCATTTGTTCGATTTTCTTTCGCTTTTCTGCTATTTCTTTTTGCCATTGGTCTCTCATTTGATCCATTTCTCGTTCTGCTGTTTGAAATTCGGTGCTTTTGCTGAGAATTACTTTTGAATCCACGAAGCCTACTCTTTGAGCGGCTAATGAAGCGGTAAGAGCCGTGAAAACCAAAGAAAGAAAAAAGTAGTATTTATTCATAATACAGGACAAATTGGATTCAAAGATAATTAACCCTGGGTTGGTAACCAACCGGGGAGATTTCATTAAATTCGTTGCAGGATGAAACATAAGTTGCTTGTAATCTTCTTCTTCATGGCCATGCTTCCAGGATGGGCACAGGTGAAAATTCAACGCTATTCTCCGGGCGCCTTCATGTCTGATAACGAACATCGCGTCGAATTAGTCAATCTGGGGCGCACAGAGGCAGATTTATCGGATTATATCCTCATTACAAGAGATTATTTTGTGCGGATACCAAAGGGCATTAGCCTAAGCCCCGGACAAAAATTAACCCTGATGAAAACCAAAGAAGGGAATGTGCGCAATGTTTTGGAACTCAAGTCCACACAAGGGTTTGTAACCCGTCAATATTCTCTCAAGGTTGGCGGGAATTTTATCGTGCTTTATGAACCCGGAATGAAAATTTTGGATGCGTTTTATTATAGTCAATTAAAGAATCCCCCCTTTCTTCCGGATTTTGTTTTTCATACTTTTAGTACCAATGAATTTGTGAAAATTTCCATACCGCCTGCAGGCAATCGTGTCTGGGCCTGGTATCCGATAGGAGATGACCCGGCGATAGCCTTTGAGCAAATGAAAGGAGAATGGAAACTGGTGTCTGCAAAAAAAATCGGAATAAACCCTGCCTTACAATTTGGAGAACTTACCGCCCGGTATAAAGATGGATTGATTCTGCTTTACTGGAATACCGTGTTTGAAGAAAATACCCGAAATATAGAAATCGAAAGAAGCTTAGATCGAAAAGTATTTAAGTCCATCGGTTCCGTAAAAACCAATACCAATACCAGGGAGTTTGTTCAATACCGATTTACCGATACTGAACCCTCCGAAGGTAAGACTTATTATTACCGACTTAAACATACAGATGCAAATGGCGTTGTTTTGTATTCTCGTGTTGAAGAAATTGTAGCCGAACCCGTTAGAAATGAATTTTCCGCTGAAGTCATCCAATCCCGGGGTGAAAATCTGACCATCCGTTTTTTTTCTGCTTATTCTCAACGGGTTCATATTCGCCTGCTTAATGATCAAATGCAAGTAAGCATGAATTTGTTTGACAACTTTGTTTACGCCGATGCACAAAACCTTATCAAACTTCACAAATCCCTCAAGCCCGGAAAATACCTTTTAGTTTCAGCAACCGAAACCAAAAGATTCTGGCAGGAAATATGGATTGAGTAAGCAAGCATACAACAGGTATTAAACCGATTTCAGCTTCCTGTATGCTGCAACCACCACGATGTGGGAATCTCCCAATCATCCAATACCCGACGCCTCCGCTGTTGTAACCTTTATATTTTCTGTATGCTAACGAAAAACGAGTTTGGCCCAAATATAAAGACGCCCTACCTTTAAAGATGTGAATTTTTTGCGCATCTCTTAGCGTCCTCTAAATCCGATAACCCGGCCAAACAATAATATAATTAAATTTGCCCTAACAACTTAGAAACATATGGCAACAGGCTTTTATCATGTCCCTCAGGCAAAAAATGAACCCGTCTTAAGTTATGCCCCCGGTAGCCCGGAAAAAGCAGAACTCAAGGCAATGATCGAAAAATTACGCAAAGAAGAAGCAGATATTCCGATGTACATTGGCGGGCAAGAAATCAGAACGGGCGTCAAACACGCCATTCACCCACCACATGACCTCAAGCATCTTTTAGGACATTACCATTACGGCAATAAAACACATGTACAGCAAGCGATAGATGCTGCATTAGCCGCAAAAGCCGAATGGGCATCTCTGGCATGGGAACAACGCGCTGCGATTTTTTTAAAAGCAGCTGACTTACTTGCCGGTCCTTATCGCGCTCGAATGAATGCTGCAACGATGCTTTGCCAAAGCAAAAGTGCATTTCAGGCAGAAATTGATAGTGTTTGCGAAATGGCGGACTTCTTCCGTTTTAATGTGCAATACATGGCAGAGCTTTATAAGCAACAACCCGAATCTCCTGCGTTAACATGGAACCGCATGGAACATAGGCCTTTAGAGGGTTTTGTTTTTGCGCTTACCCCCTTTAATTTCACCTCCATTGCCGCGAATCTTCCCTCTGCGCCTGCTATGCTTGGGAATACCGTGGTCTGGAAACCTGCAAACTCTCAAATATACTCTGCCCAGGTTATCATGGAGATTTTTATGGAAGCCGGGCTTCCTGCAGGTGTAATAAATCTGGTATATGTGGGAGGGCCTGATGCCGGTGAGGTTATTTTCTCTCACCCGGATTTCGCAGGGATACATTTCACCGGATCTACAGGGGTTTTTCAAAATATCTGGAAGACCATCGGAAATAATATCCATAAATACAAAAGCTACCCACGCATTGTTGGGGAAACCGGTGGAAAGGATTTCGTGATTGCACATCCTAGCGCCGATGCAGATGCGTTAACCGTTGCATTAATTCGTGGAGCCTTTGAATTCCAGGGACAAAAATGCTCCGCTGCTTCTCGTGCTTATATCCCCCAGTCGGTCTTTGCTCAAATTCAGGAAAATCTAATTTCGAGTATTGCCAACATTAAAATGGGGGGGGTTGAGGACTTCAGAAACTTCTTCAATGCCGTTATTGACGAAAAGGCATTTGATAAAATCAGTGAATACATTGAGGTAGCGAAAAAAGATCCAGGGTGTAAAATCCTGGCCGGCGGCGGATATGATAAATCCAAAGGTTATTTTATCGAGCCCACCCTCATTCAAGTGGAAGACCCTCGCTTTGTAACCATGTGCGAAGAAATCTTTGGCCCGGTGCTGACCGTATATGTATATCCGGATGAAAAATGGGAAGAAACCCTCTACCTGGCAGAAAGTAGTTCTCCCTATGCCCTCACCGGTGCGATATTCTCTCAGGACCGTTATGCAATAGAACAGGCCACTAAAATCCTGGAAAATGCTGCCGGAAATTTTTATATTAATGATAAACCAACGGGAGCAGTTGTAGGGCAGCAGCCATTTGGTGGGGCCAGGGCCTCCGGAACCAATGACAAAGCCGGGTCAATTCTGAATCTGTTACGCTGGGTATCCCCAAGAGCAATTAAAGAAAATTTTGTGCCGCCTAAAAAATATGAGTATCCATTTATGAGTGAAGAGTAATCTGCCTAAGTAAGTCAAGAAAAAAGCGGGGTTCCTGAGGGAACCCCGCTTTTTTTTGGGGGTAAGTAACTTACCAAAAATCATATATTAACCTAGAAAGTAATAATTGTATTTTAATTTTTAACCTTTTAGGTTTATATTTGTTTTTCATTTAGGTTGAGGTGCTGGTATTTCTGGAAAACAAGGAACTTGAAAAATTATATGTCACAGGAAGCTCCAAGAAATTGAGACTTCCAGCGGAGATTATAGAGAAATTCTTCGCCACGCTTCAGAAAATTCAAGCAGCTCTTTCTACCAGAGACCTATTATCGGACAATGGACTTCGATTTAAAAAAATGGAAGGATTCCCAAACCGATATTCTATGAGACTAAATGTCAAATATCGTCTTGAAATGGAAATTAAATGGCTGGATTCAGATCAACAAATAGGCGCGTTTCATATTATGGCTATTACAAACCATTACCAATAAAATTTAACATCAATTTACAATGACTCTAATAAATGAACTAAGTGCTTTTAGAAAATTGGGGCCTGGGTATTTTATCCGGGAACAATTAGAAATCCGAAATTGGACTCAGGAAGATTTGGCCGCCGTCATGGGATTTACCTTAAAGCACATCAACAAAATATTGACCGACCAACAACCTATTACGCTTGAAAATGCGAGAATTCTTTCTGAAATTTTTAACAATACGCCTCAATACTGGGTCAATTTAAACACAGATTATCGACTCTGGCTAGAAGCTGAAAAATCAGACCAGGAAAAAGAAGCAGAAATAAAATCGCGTATTTATGAGCACATGCCAATTACGGACATGATTAAAAAAGGATGGTTGAAGCCCTATCAGAATACTGGTGAATTACAAAATCAAGTAGTAAATTTTTGGGGAATGAAAACCTTAGACTTCACCTCCATTGACTCACAACTCAAAGACTTCTTAAG
>CANHCC010000075.1 GCA_947459115.1 Bacteroidota bacterium
ATCAAACCCTCTATTATCAGGCATTTGAATGCGGTTACAGGAGCGCGGTATATTATCATCACCGACAGAAGTCTTGCTACCTCTGCCCAGCAACTCGCATCCTTTCGGGAAAATAGTAGCCGGTCACCTCAATCCTGCATAGTGGTATTTACAGATGAAATCTATGAAGAGTTTGGCTTTGGCATGATCACTCCCCTAGCCATTCGTAGATTCATACATACCGCCAGAAAGCACTGGACAATAAAACCTGCTTTTGTGATGCTATGGGGGAAGGGCATGCATGAGACCATTCGAAGAAATACCAGAGAGGCCTTTCTTGAAAACAAAGTACCAACTTTTGGCTTCCCTGCTTCAGATATGCTCCATGCAACCTCCTTAGACACGGGCAATCTGGGTTTATTGCCCTCTGTGAATATTGGAAGAGTAAACATCTTCACGGATACTGAAGGGCTCGACTACATTAGCAAACTTCAGCAATATGAACAAAGCCCATGGGATGGCACCTGGATGAAAGAGGCAGTACATTTGGGCGGGGGAGAGAATGCCGGAGAACAAAACTTAATACATGGATACCTGGACGGCAGATACAAACCAGTCTGGACATCTGCGCCCTGGGGAGGGCAGGTAACCAGTCAGCAAAAATCGAATGGTGCACTCCCGAGTGTTTCCGGCACAGAAATTCAAAATCGTATCAATCAGGGCGTCGGCTTAATCTCCTTCTTTGGACATTCCACCAACAACATCTTTGATATAGACCTAAGAGACGCCAACGAGTATAACAATACCGGAAAGTACCCTTTAGTTATTGCCAATGGTTGTTACGGAGGGAATTTTTCTACCACAGTCAAAACTTTTGGAGAACGGTTTATGCTGGAGCGCAACAAAGGCAGTATTGCCTGGGTGGCCTCCTCAGGATTGGGATATATTGTGTATCTGGGAGAACTTACTAAACATTTTTATGAAACCCTGTATCGAGATTCATTGGGGGTCCCGATTGGACAGGCCATGCGTCAGGCTCAGCAACGCTTCTTCTCCTTTGGATGTAATTCTGCTACTACCTGCCCTATCACCTTAAATCATCTTAGACAAACCAATTTACAAGGGGACCCCGCACTTATTCTCCAATATCCGCAGAATGCCGATTATGAGATTACCGAACAAGGCGTTCGGTTTCATCCTGACCCATTTACAGCGCAAGATTCTTTCTCCATGTTTGTTGCAGTTCGAAATCTAGGTAAAGCACAGGCAGATTCTATCCCCCTGACCATTCACCGTCAGATTCTCAGCGGACCTCTACAAGGAGACAATCGCAATCTAGGCACCAGGCTTTATCAGCCGGTGTCGTATTTAGATACGCTTATTTTCCCTGTTCCTTTCCAAGACATAAGAGACGCAGGCCTCAATCGCTTTTCGATATGGCTGGACAGTTCACGCCTCTTAAATGATTTCTCTTACCTGAACAATCAGCTTGCCGTAAACCGGATCGTTCCCGGAAATGCACCTGCAATTTTATACCCCTATGATTTTGCCATAGTGCCTGAAGCCCAAATTAAACTCTCGGCATCAGCCTATGTCATGAGCATTCAATCCGGTATTCGTTATGAGTTTGGGATTGATACCTCGTATTTATTTGACTCGCCTTTTTATCAATCTTCCGGAACAATAAATGGCTCTTCCTGCTATATGGAATGGCCCTTGCCGTTCAGCCTGCAACCGGGGCAAGTGTACTATTGGCGTGTACGACTCCTGGATGAAACCCAGGCAGCATGGGCTACCGCATCGTTTCGACACATTCCACTCAAAACCGGATGGACCCAGGCCCCAATCCCTCAATACGCCGAAAACACTTTCCATAACCTAAGTGTTCAACCCGTCCTCAAATCGTGGAAATTTGACAGTTTACGCGCAAGCATAAATATCATTACCAATACCGGAGGGAATGCACGATTCAATTTCAACGGCATCAAAGTCAGCAATAACGACAATCATCCCCTTGTCTCTAATGGCGTTTGGTTTAGCCATATAGGAGGAGAAAACTTAAGCATACAAACCAATCATCCCCAATATGGGGGATGGACCTGGTATCCTATGCCTGCTTCTATCTCCGCTTTAACTCAGGCTATTCAACAAGTGCCGACAGGGGAATGGGTTGTGTTATGCAGTCAAGTTAATCCAGGCATTTCTTCCTGGACTTCAGACCCGGGAGGGAATGCGCTGTATCAGGCAATCGAGGGCCTTGGATCCGCAAGCATCCGAACCATTCCAGACAACCAACCTTACATTTTAGCGGGACGAAAGGGGAGTCTCCCGGGACAAGCCATGGAAGTGCTTCAAAGCCCATGGCAATTATCCGGGAACCTGTCTTTGGGAAACAGCAGAGGCGCGGTTACATCCCGACAAATTGGTCCGGTTAAAAACTGGTCAAATACCTCCCTAAAGTGGCTTGGAGATGGCATAGCAGACAGCGTCACTTTTTCCGCATTTACATCCGGACAAAACGGTCAGGATTCTGCAATCTTTTCAACCGTAGCGGGTAATCAGATCAGTGTGAACTTACAAAACCTGCCTGCTAATTTATATCCAACCTTAAAATTAGAGGCCGAATTAAAAGACATTCTGAATCGAACCCCTGCTTATCTGGAAAACTGGGAAGTTACCTTTCAGCCTGCGGGAGATGCCATTGCTGATGCCGCCCGATTCTTTAGTTTAAGTCCTGCTCCTGTGGCGGAAGGAAAAGTGGTAACCGTCAAACTCCAGGTATCAAACTATACTTCGGTGGGGATGGACAGTATAGAGGTAAGATATAGGGTTTTAAGAGAGGGTGCCCCCCCCATGGAAGCGGGCACAAGAAGATTTGCACCTTTACCCCCTAATCAATCTATATTAACCGAACATCAGTTCACCACCTCAGGCCTAAGTGGCCTTAATACTTTGGTAATGGAAGTGAATCCGGATCAAAAGCAAGTAGAACAATATCAATTTAATAACTTTTTTTATCATCCGTTTCGGGTCGATGGAGACAATGTGAATCCCCTACTCGATATAACATTTGATGGCAGAAGAGTAATGGATGGGGAAATTGTATCCCCCAAACCTGAAATTGTCATTATTTCAAAGGACGACAATCCGGTCTATGCATTGGACAGTCTTGGATGTTTCAGGGTATCCTATCGGACCAACTCCGGCGCTGACTCATTGGTCAATCTTATAAACAATCCTGAGATTTCTTTTTCAGCCGGCATCCTGCCACAGAACAGAGCAAGACTGCGGTATCAACCCGGCCCTTTGCAAGATGGGGAATATACCCTAAGAATACAGGGATATGACAAAGTCGGAAATTCGGCGGGAGAAAAACCTTATGAAATTCGATTTAAGGTGATTAATGAAAACACCATTACCCCCATATTTAATTACCCCAATCCCTTCTCTACTAAAACCCGATTTGTCTTCACCCTGACAGGTAAGGATATGCCTTCTACCTTTCGAATTGATATTTATACGATTACCGGCAGGCTTGTACGGCGATTGGATTTAAAAGATTTAGGGCTTGTGTATATCGGACAGAATCTGAATGGATTTGAATGGGATGGGACGGATGACTATGGAGATCGGCTTGCCAATGGCGTTTATTTATACAAGGCAACCATTCGATATCCGGATGGAAGCGAACCGAAAATTCGGGAAGAAAATGGCAATGCGAACTATTTCAAAAATGGCTTCGGGAAACTTGTATTATTTAGATAATACATTAATTAGCCTCAGCATCCATCGCTTAAGATTGACTTATATCTCAGAATAAAACCCCTTGGTTTAGTCTAAACGGTCATAAAAGTTATGCCGATAAAATCCTTTATAAGCTATTCCAAAGGCGGCTTCCCAGAATCCTTTATCCAAAGTAGGATGCGTGCGTGAATAATCGCTGCCGGAATAACCTGCCCGAATAAAAACGGCGAAGTACTCATAGCTTCCCATATGAAAATACCTATTGAGGGTAATGCCGCCCATAAATCCACTAGCGACCGGGATTTCATAAGATTTTGCTAAAATACTTTGGTTCCGAACAGAGAAGCGGTTATCAGTCCAACCTAAATAAGGTTCTAATGAAACAAGGTTTTTGAAGTCAAAAGAATACGACACATAAAAATCATACTTCACCGACCGGATTCTGGCAGAATTATATAAAACATCATCTCCCATAAGAATTTCTATTTTGGGGTTCACGACCTGGGGCTTCCAGCGAAAACCAAAATTCAGGCGTTTAAATGCCCCCCCTAAACCATAGGAGATCGTAGGGGTATTCCCAATCCAATTGGTGACGGAGGGCGCATAAGAATAAGTAGCAGCCCCTGTCTCTAACCGCACCCCCAATCGAGAGGGCCTTTGACAGGATTCAGCCTTATATCGAATTCTTCCCTCTTTACCGCCTTTGAAAACCTCTACTTGAACCGTGTCGCCATCACACTTTTTTTCAAATTCGAAGCGTTGAGCATAATTATACCCCAACAGTATAAAAACAGAAATAAAAATCGACAGGAATTTCATACTTCAAAAATACAATTATGATGGTTTCCTATGACATTGAATTAAGTTAAATAGCAGAATAAAACCTCAGCATCCCTAAAGAGGATAAAACAAAAGGTCGTCCTGGGACGACCTTTTGACTTTTAACCTCATTCAAAAATCTTTAATTTTTGATGACTTTTTTCAGATACACCTTATCTCCATCAACTGTTACCTTCAGAAGATAAGTGCCCGCAGGAAGCTCACCTGTAGGAAGGGTGATGGTTGAATTAAGGTCTGAAACTTCTTGAATAACGACTGCTTTGCCCTGAATATCCATCATTTCAACTTTCAGGATTTTGCCTTGTGTAGAATTTAAGTGAATAGATTCGGAGAATGGATTTGGATAAACTTCGAGATTACCTATTTCATCCTCTTCCGTCAAATTGGTTATCCTACAAGGATTCACAACCAGCGCAGCGATGGCCTGTACCGGTCCACAACCGGGAACATTCGCCGTGAGCGTGTAATTACCGGCATGGGAAAGCTGAACATTAGTCCTTGCCGGACTTTGAGAAGTGGTGGCAAATCCAGCAGGCCCAGACCAGGAATAAGTTGAGCCTGTAGGCGCATTTCCGGTGAAATATACAGCGGTTCCTACACAAGCAGGCGTGGTAACACTGGCAGTTACGCTTGCAGGATTATTCACCAGCATTGTATTAGACTGAACTGTTGTAACACCACATCCCAAAGAGGTAACAACAACCGAATATCTACCTGCACTCTGTGGAACCAAACCACTGACAACAGGGAAGGCCTGGGTACTGGTGAATCCATTAGGCCCAGTCCAATTATAGGTGTAGCCCACTCTATTTGTAACCGACAAATTCAGATTACCCCCTACGCAAGCCGGACTATTACCGGTAACCGTAATACTACTGAGCGTACTCCCAACCTGGACAGAAACTGTGCTACTCAATGCGCCACATGCCTGGCTATTAACTGTTAGAGTATAGATACCCGTCCTAATCGGCTGTGCATTGCTTATAGACGGATTTTGCATGGAACTAACAAAACTATTAGGACCTGTCCAATTAAAAGTCGCACCACTTATCGCATTAACACTTAACTGCAAGACACTACCTTGACATATGGGGCTATTACTACCGGCGTTTAGAGAGATATTATTAACCGCCACACTCATTGTCCGCGTTGAATTTGTACAACCAGGGCTAGATATTAATACGGTATAAATACCGCCATGCTGAACCTGAGCCGGGTTCCGGCTTATAATAGTTTGATTCGAAGTAAAGCCTGCGGGACCTGTCCACAGCACACTACCGGAACTCAAATTATTTACACTTAGACGAAGATCGGCACCGACACAAACAGGGCTATTACTAAGCACCTGAGCAGCAGTAGTTGAACTTCCTACCTGAACCACAGTAGTTCCTACTGCACTTCCACATCCACTCTGAGTGATGGTCAGTGTATATGTACCGGAGGACAAGGGCTGAATATTGAGAATAGAGGGTGAAGACATTGTGCTTACAAATCCATTAGGCCCAGTCCAGGAATAAGTCGCACCTGATACAGTATTGGAGGTAAAATAAACTACCCCACCCTGACAAATTGGGGTATTACTTCCCGGCAAGGATACAATACCCGGACTAATACTCACACTAATGGTGCGAACAATCGCATTACATCCGGTAGTACTTACTGTAACCGAATAAACACCGGCATCAGATTGTGTAACATTCGAGACTGTAGGATTTTGCAAGCTACTGGTAAATCCATTTGGACCAGACCAAGCATAGGTAGCACCGGTAATTGCAGTGCAGGATAGATTCAGATTTCCGCCTGCGCATACAGGATTATTCGCCGTAACAGTGATACCATTCAATGGTGCACCAATCTGAACCGAGGTAGTGACTGAATATCCTCCACAATTCGGCACTGTCACAACCACGGAGTATATTCCGGATTGGGTAGAGCTTACATTGGTTATAACAGGATTCTGTACCGTGCTCTGGAATCCACTGGGCCCGGTCCACTGATAGGTATAGCCTGACACACCCGTTACAAAGAGATTCAGAACACCACCTGCACATAATGGCCCATTATTAGAGGCAGTGATTGTCCCTGGATTGTTTACAATAACTTTTGCAACCAACACCTGACTACCACATCCCGGACTACTAACGGTCAAACTATAATTACCTGCATGGATGTTAGTAATATTAACAATACTGTCCGAAAGTGAAGCACTTGTAAAGCCATTAGGCCCAGACCATTGATAACTCACCCCGCTTCGACTTTGAGTTGAAAAATAAATTGTATTACCAACACAAACAGGAGAATTAGAAACTGCCGTTAAGCCAGCCAGGGATGTCCCTATAGAAACATTGGTTGTACCCTGATTACCAACACATCCAGGGACAGTAATCTGAAGAGAGTAAAGACCACTATTCGCTATACCGATACCAGATAAGGATGGATTTTGCAGCGTAGAACTAAACCCATTCGGCCCTGTCCATAAATAAGTGGCTCCATTTGCCGAATTAGCAGTAAGATACAGAACCCCTCCACTACAAATCGGATTTTGAACTGTACCCGGACTAGAGGGCACTGATGCATTGACTGTGACTGGCGTTTGCAACACTGCGTTAGGACAACCCGGAGAGGATACCGTCAGACTATACATTCCACCGGCGAGAATATTGACGACACTGTCTATTCTATTGGAGGATGAAAATCCTGAGGGAGCATTCCAGGCATAGGTAACACCACTGAGGGCCGTTGCACTCAACTGAAGGGTATTACCACTACAGACTGGCGAATTGGTCCATGCAGTAATACCTGTAACCGGACTGCCGACTGCAACGCTAACCGTTCCGCTGGAAATTCCACATCCGCCTTGAGTTACAGTCAGCGTATAAACCCCGCCTTGAGAAAGATTTACATTACTTATTGTAGGACTAACCGCTGTGCTATTAAATCCATTCGGACCACTCCAGGCGTAAGAGGCATTTTGAATCGATGCTGCAGACAATTGCAACACACTGCCTGAACATACGGGAGAATTACTACCCGCATTTAAAGGGGTTGCAGGATTAACCACCACATTCATGGTTAGATTGGAAGAGGCACAACCCGGAGAAGTTGCCACCAAAGAGTACAAACCAGCCTGATTCAACTGCACATTGGAAGCCGATGCAACTGAGCCTGTTGCAGTGAAACCTACAGGACCACTCCATTGATAGGAGACACCGGGAAGCGATGTTGCAGAAAGCCCGAGCGTTCCGCCCTGACAAACGGGACTATTGGAACTTACCTGAACCTGACTCGGGGAAGCATTAACAGACACAGAAGTGGTTCCGGTAAATACCCCACAACCTGGAACGGTTGCGGTGAGAGTATAAACACCACTCATACCACTGTTCGCATTACTCAATGCAGGTGATTGTAAGGAAGAGGAATATCCTGCAGGACCCATCCATTGATATTGTGCACCTGTAATACTATTCGCAGTAAGGAATAAAGCATTGCCTGCACAAATAGGACTATTACTACCAGGAGAAGGACTTGGGGTGGAATTTACAATAACAGAAGTTGCTAATTGTGTACTTCCACAACCAGGTGAAGACACGGTCAAAGTATAAACACCGGAACGAGATGTAGTAACAGATTGAATGGTATCTGTATTCAAAGCACTGCTATAACCTTGAGGACCCGACCATGTATAAGTAACGCCAGCCACCGATGTAGCACTCAATATAAGCGCTCCGCCCTGGCAAATTGGAGAATTACTGCTGACCTGAATGTTCGATATCTGCCCACCTATTTGAACTGAAGTAGTGGAGGTAGTAGAACCACATCCGGATGAAGTTACAGTAAGTGTATAAACACCTGTCTGGGATGGATTCACCTGGGTAAGAGAGGGATTTTGCAAAGCTGAAGTAAAACCATTCGGACCTACCCATGCATATTGTGCTCCGTTAATTGTAGCTGAATTTAACAATAAAATCCCACCTGTACATACCGGACTATTACTTGTTGCAGTAGCTGTAGGCGTAGTTAAAATTTGAACATTGGCCTGGGCAGATGCAGTTGGGCAATTTCCTAAAGAAACTGTCAGGGAATAAGTACCGGCATCATTCAAACTCACATTGGAACGACTAACAAACTGACCGGATGCCGTATAACCATTTGGACCAGCCCAGAAATAGGATGCACCGGAATGAGTACTTCCACTTAGATTCAGAGAACCGCCTGCACATACCGGAGCATTCGTTGTAATGGACGGATTGCTTGGCGCTGTGGCAATATTGACACTCACCGAATCTAGTGCACTACCGCAGGAATTTGTAACAGTTACAAGGTACATTCCTGCATTCACCTGACCGGCTAATGGAATGGAGGGATTTTGAACCCCGGAAGTAAATCCATTAGGGCCACTCCAAGCATATTGGGCTCCGGGAACATTACCCGCACTCAAATTCAAGGTGCTACCGGAGCATAAAGGACCATTCGCGGTAGCCGAAGCCTGGGGCAGCGATAAGATTTGAACAAGTGTTGAAGTTGTCTGAGAAGGACAGCCGGATACACTGACGGTCATGGAGTAAGTACCGGCAAAAGTACCATTACTGTTAGACCGGCTAACAAACTGACCGGTTGCTGTATATCCATTAGGACCAGCCCAGGAATAGGATGCACCGGTGTGAGTACTACCACTAAGATTCAGCGTAGCGCCGGTACAAACCGGACTATTGACACTAATCTGTGGCATGACAGGAGCAGCATTCACCACCACAAGTGTGGAATCCGTCGCAGAGCCACAACTACCGGTTACGGAAAGATAATACATACCGGCACCGGCCTGAGTAATATTGTTTAGAATTGGATTCTGTTGACTACTTGTAAATCCATTCGGACCCGTCCAGGAATAAACACCAGAATTTACAAATGGGGCTGTAAGAGAAAGAGACCCTTGCCCATTATCACATACAGGGCTATTGCTTCCTATTGTAATACTCAAAGAAGTTTGTACTACCACTGTGGTAGAAACAGTCGTAGTAGCACACCCGGGCAATGTAATTTCAACAGAATATTGCCCTGCATCTCCTGTTTGCATATTGGGGATTGACGGATATTGACTGCTACTGGTAAAGCCATTCGGGCCTGTCCACGAATAGCTAACCCCATTATGTGTACTCGCAGATAAATTTAAGCCGGCCCCAACACACAGAGGGGAGTTACTTACTGCAAATGGATTAGAAATTCCGGGTATTACACTAGCGGATAATGTATCCGTAATCTGATTCCCGCAAAGATCTGTTACTACCAGCGTGTACACACCACTATTTTGAGTGGTTGGATTTGAAATAGAAATGTTTTGAGACACAGAGGTGTATCCTCCGGGACCGGACCAAAAATATCCTGCGCCTGTAATTGTTGTAGCATTCAATGTAAGTGGCGTACTGCCCCCTGAACAGACCGGAGAATTAGTACTTAAACTTATACTTGGCGGCGCTGCCAGTGACACCTGCGTTGTCAAAGTAGCACTATTACAACTGGGGACCGATACTGTTAAGGAATACAATCCCGTATCTGCTGCGGTAATGAATGGCAGGACAGGATTTTGAAGATTCGAAGTAAAACCATTGGGCCCTACCCATGAATACGTTGCATTCGGGCGGGTTTGAGCAGAAAGTTGAAGTGTCCCATTAATACATACAGGACTATTACTTCCAACCTGAACTGTTGAGGGATTGTCATACACAACAACCGTTGTATAACCTTCGACCCATCCACAATTAGGCGTAAAGACTTCTACCGTCCAAACCCCGGCATAACTTAAAAACACGGGCGATAAATTCACATTTTGAGAACCACTAATAGTGGTACTTGGATTATACCAGTTGTAAGGCCCGGTGAAATTAGAGGTCGCCGTCAAACTTAAGGTTGTACTGGTACCTACACATAATGGCCCATTGTTATTTGCCACTAAATTAACCGGGGTTCCCGCTGTTGTGCCATTCACGATGGTCCAGGAACCTGTGCCACAAGGATAAATGGGACGAACCCGGAAGTAATATTGGGTTGCGGGATAGAGATTGCCCACCACAAAAGAATCTGTTAAGCCCATTAAAACGCCGGAGTAATTTCCAACAATTTGAGTAAACAAATTATCTGTTGCCACATCCAATTCAAAATCTGATGCAAGCGTATCTCTAAGCCAGCCTAATTGCACATCAAAACAAGTAGGATTATTGACCGTAAGGGCCGTTACCGGCTGAAGGGTATTTCCTTGTACGCTAAAATCCAATATCCCCCAGCTTGTACTGTCATTCACAACAGCAATGGTATAAGTGGTATTGGCAGAAAGGACCATCTGCCCTGCGACACCGGGAGCACTAACCGTACCAATACATGCATAAGAGGCGGTATCACACGGGGACGCAAATGACCGAACAAAAAAGGAATTACGCTGCGTAGTCATGGAATTCACAAGGATATCATAAGTCCCGGACTGAGCAGGGGTAAAACTATATAAGTACTCATATCCAAGGCCTGAAGAATTTGGACAAGCCTGTAAATTCCATCCTGCGCCTGTTCCATTAGGAAATATCTGAGTAGAGACCTGTCCACAGGAAAGCGTTGAAGTAGGTATTAAACAAGGATCATGAGGCGCACAATTTAATTCAAAAGTTTGCTGAGTGGGACTGTTCGGATTTTCAGAATCAAATAAGAACAGATAGGATACTCCGGCAGTTAAGGCGATGGTCTGACTAGTACCAATTGTTGGCATAGCATCAATACAAGTCCAACCCGTGCTACCACAACCTGTACTGGTTGGACGGAAGTAATAGGTTGCTGCACCATTAGAGGCCGTAACTTGTATGGCATAAGCGCCGGTTAACTGGGGGGTATATTCAAAAATCCTTTCCTTACCAGCCCCTGTATGGGACCCGCAGGCATTCATCCAGCCGGCACCGCTAGAGGCACTTACACTGGCAATGACAGGCGTACCACACTGGGCAATAGAAGTGTAGCCCTGACAAGGGTCCACGCATTCCATTACAAACCGGTGACTTGCAGAAACCGTAGAACTCGCACCATCCGCCAGAATATAATATGGATTACCGCCCACGAGATTGACTGTTAGTATTCCGGGAGCGGAGACAGAACCAATACAACTCCAAATTGGAGGAGTTACAACCCAGG
>CANHCC010000076.1 GCA_947459115.1 Bacteroidota bacterium
CAAATAACCTCGGGCGCTTTTAATTTGACGCCCGGTTCTTATAGTGTCAGAGTAACGGATGCAAATGGCTGTATTATCGGGGATACCGTGACATTGATTACGGACATTGCTCCAAATGTATTGGCGAGTGTGGATACATTCGTTTGTGCTAACTCTGGGGGCGTAACCTTGAATGCAACAGCATCCGGCGGATTGGGTCCATATAATTTTGTGTGGAGTCAAAGCAATTGGATTATCCCCGGTTCCATTAGTGATGCTTTTATCCCTAATCCTACGGTCAATCCGGATAGTTCAGGTTGGTATTATGTTCAATCTTTTGGTTCCAATGGTTGTAGCAGTGATCCTGATTCAGTATATGTGACGGTTTATCCTTTACCAATTGCTAATGCAGGTCCGGATTTGAATTTTTGTGACGAAGCCCCAGGCGTATTTTTGCAAGGATCTGTTGGTAATCCCATCGGGGGATATAGTGTACAATGGATGCCACCCACAGGTCTATTCTGTGATACTTGCCTTGTGACTTATGCTCAACCCACCGCAACGACTATTTATACGCTCATTATCACGAATCTGGAGACCGGATGTAAAAGTGATTCCACGACTCTGAATACTTTGAGTTCAACGCTTGTGACGGTTAAGGATTTGCCGGTTGTAGATGCTGGAAGAGATACGCTCATTTGTTTGGGAGATTCTGCCCTTTTGTTGGGAACGGTAACCGGATCCGGACCAGTTTATACCTGGGATTGGAGTCCTTCCCTGGAGTTAAATGACAGGACGCTACAGACGCCGAATGCTTCACCCGCCAGTACCACGATATTCTTTGTGGTGGCAACCGCTAATGGATGTGAGAGTTATGCGGATTCCATGGAGTTGCAGGTTATCCCTTATCCCGTAGTTGCCGCAGGCCAACAAAAAAATATCTGTTTTGGTGATAGCGTTCAACTTGCAGGTCAGGTTCAACAAGGCGTAGCCCAATATTATGAATGGACGCCGGCTACGGGTTTGGCAGACTCTTCTTCTTTGGTAACCATGGCAAGTCCTGCCACTACAACCACCTATACTCTACGCGCCTACAACCAAGGGTGTCCAAGTTTGCCGGCCAGTATGATTTTAATTGTCAATCCAACGCCTATTGCGGAGGCAGGAGTCGATACGGTTATCTGTGCGGATGGCGATAGTATCATGTTGAATGGTTCCTATACCAATGGATACTTCCCTTTCCGTTATCAATGGTCTCCAGTTACAGGTCTGGAAAGAGATGATATTTTCAGGCCAATGGCCAAGCCACAGGTTACACAATTCTATTACTTTACAGTAAGTAGTGGTACGGTTCCCAATTTGTGTGAAACAACCGATTCTGTTTTGATTACGGTCATTCCGGCTATGAATCTTCAATTGTCGGTGGATACCACGATTATTTGTCCGGGTGAATTTGTGAAGTTCACCTCAACGGCAGGCGTGGGCAATGCCACCTTCCAGTGGAGCCCGGTTACCGGAATTGCCAACCCCAACAGTGCTAATGTGGAGGCATATCCGGTGATACCAACGCGGTATTTCTTGACTGCCTCAGAGGGTGGATGTAGTCAGACCGATTCAATAGATGTGTTGGTACATCCAGCCCCAACGGCAGCATTTACTACGAGTCAGATTTCCGGCTGTGCTCCGGTGGAAGTTAGTTTGCAGGATTTATCTACCAATGCCTTATCCTATCAGTGGAGAATTCCCTCCACTGGATTTGTTTCGAATGAAAAGGAGCCAAGGTTGTCTTTTGACAAGCCGGGTAATTATACCATACAGCTGGTCGTCCGTGGGGTAGGCGGCTGTCAGGATACCACAGAATATCCACTACCGGTAACCGTTAAGCCTAACGCCGGTATTGTGTTAGTTACGGATCCTCCGTTGCCTATTGAAGTTACAGCACCTACGCGTGATATTCGCTTTGAGGATAAAACACCGAATGCAGAGAGTTGGTTGTGGGATTTTGGAGATGGAAATTTCTCTGAATTAAGGCAGGTCAATCATAATTTTAAGGTCCCCGGTAATTATGAAGTCAAAGTCAGAGTGATGACAGCTGACGGATGTGAAGGCGTTGCAAGTGCCGGAATTGTTTCGGTGAAGGAAGCGAAGATATCCATTCCGAATGTTTTCAGCCCCAACGGGGATGGGGTAAATGACTTTTTCTCTTCCGGCTATGATGGAGATGAATTGTTTATGATGCAGATTTTTGATCGGTGGGGGACTAAATATTTTGAAACCCGTAATCGTAATCAATTATGGGATGGCAAGGACTTAAATGGTCTAGATGCTGCAGAAGGGGTTTACTTCTATGTAATTGAGGCCGGGGATAGTAAGTATTCCGGATCGGTGAGTCTGGTTCGATAACCTTTCAGGTAATAATTATGTCAGTTGGCACGCATTGCGCGTGCCAACTTTTTTTTTGAAGAAAAATCTTATTATTTTTATTATTCTGAACTTAATATGAAAGCTATAAATATCTGTTTTTTGCTTCTTGTTTTTCTGGGGTTTTTATTGTCGGGTAGCCTTGAGGTTTTTGCTCAGTCCGGGATAGGTATTCCAGGTACCACGAGTTTTGTGGATACTACAACCCAGCAGATTAACAATCAGCAAAATACCAATCCCCGTATAGGGGGCAATCAGTTTAATACGCTGGATGGGAATAACACACTTGGTTTAACCTATCAAATGTCCGGATGTGGCTTAAATTATGTCTATGCATCCCAGCGCTTAACCAAACGATTTACCTCCGGTCCTGGTATTAATCAACCTGCTCCTTTTAACATTACAGGTCTTCCTTGTCCATCAGGTATGGTGTGTCTCCGGGCTTATGTTTATTGGGGTGTTGAAGGCGGAACAGGTACAGGGTCCGTTTCCGTGACTAATCCGGTCGGGACGAATCAAAATTTTCCGGCAGTTCGTATCGGTCAAGGACCAACCAAATGCTGGGGATACGGAAGTAGCTATGCCTATCGTGCAGATGTAACCAGTATTATCAATGGAAATGGCGCTTATATCATCAGTGGATTGCCTACCTCCCCACCATTATCTCAACATGATACAGATGGTGCAACTTTGATTATTATTTATCGGGATTTAGGCGCTACTTATCAGGGTCACATTGTGATGCATGATGGGTTAATCCATCAAAATGGCGGGAATCGGAATTACACGATTAACAATATCAATGCCTGTGGTGCTGCCACGGTGTCGAGTGCCATGTGTTTATTTGGGGATATGCAGCCAAACATTGCGCCGAATCACTTTGCCTCCATGAATGGTGGAGCCAATATTGCTATCCCACAGAATTTTTGGAATACCGATGTTCGCAATGCACCTGCTCAAATGCCACTGGTTACTGCAGGTCAAATGAATTCTGCCTATACCGTATCTGCCCCGAGTGATTGTTACAGCTGGGTGCTTGCCATGTTGTATTATCAAACCACGACCTGCACAACCTGTACGCCTCAACCTACTGTTGCGAATGCGGGCCCCGATACAAGTATTTGCAATGGTACACCCGTTCAATTGAATGCCACAGGTGGAATTTCCTATAGCTGGTCTCCTGCCACAGGGCTTAGTGCAACCAATATTTCCAATCCATTTGCCAACCCAGCTGTGACAACTACCTATACAGTGGCTGTTACGGTTTCTCCCGGTTGTGTCGAATTTGATCAGGTCGTTGTTACGGTAAATGGGTCTCCAACCGTTACCATTCAGGGAAACAATGGACCATATTGCATTAATAATGCCCCGGTGACACTCATAGGTTCGCCCTCGGGCGGCACCTTTACAGGTCCGGGTATGACATTGAATAATTTTAACCCGGCAACAGCGGGCATGGGAACTCACAATGTCATTTATTCCTATGTGGCACCCAATAGTTGTTCCAATACGGCCAACACTTCCATCATTGTCCAACCTAATATCGGCGCCAATTCAATTGTGGCGAATCAGACAATTTGTTACGGGTCTATACCGTCTATACTGACCGGTACGGCGCCTAATGGGGGAAGTGGGGTTTATTCCTACCAATGGTTGTCGAGTCCGGATAATAATTTTTGGATTCCTATCGGAGGGGCAACAAGTACAGACTATAATAATGCCGCGCCTTTGATTGCAACAGCATATTTTCGAAGGGTCGTGCAATCCGGTGTTTGTACACCTGATACTTCTCAGGGAATACTCATTCAGGTAAATCCTCCCATTTCAAATAATAGTATTACCCCTGCACAAACCATCTGTGATGGGTCTACACCGGGGTTGTTAAGTGGATCTTCCCCTAGTGGGGGTGCCTTTACCTATACCTTTACCTGGGAATCCAGTCCGGATGGGGTTACATGGGCTGCTGCAGGTGGCGCATTAGCAGATTATCAACCAAGTGCTTTAAGTGCTACCACTTATTATCGCAGAATAGTTTCTTCTTCCCTTTGCGGTCCGGATACAACACCTGCTTTAAGGATATGGGTTAATCCTATACCAACAGTTGCGGCGACCAATGATGTGATTTGTCTGGGACAGAATGCGACCATTGCTGGTAATCCCAATCTTGGTGGGGGGACCTGGGCCTGGAGTTCAGGGCAAACGACCCAGTCCATCACGGTTTCTCCTTCTGTAACCACGACTTACACGGTTACCTATACCTTGAATGGCTGCACCGGTCCTTCTTCTGATGGGGTGGTGACGGTGAATTTTTCACCTGTGCCCAATATTACCCCTACCGGCACAACTGCCTTATGTCCGGGTGCTGTGGTGACCCTGGTTTCAGATCCTTCAAATGTTTATTTATGGTCGCCGGGAGGTTCAATTCAACAGTCTATCACGGTCGGCACAGCCGGTACTTATTGCGTCCAGGTAACCGATGTGAATGGTTGTATTTCGTCTAATTGTATTACCGTAACATCCTTACCGAATCCAGTTTTGACCACTGTCGAAACCCCGGTTAATTGTCATGGCGGAAATGATGGACAGGCCACGGTGAATGTGGTCACAGGTCCTCCGAATTATCAATATAGTTGGAATACATTCCCCTTCCAAAACACCCAAACCGCAACAGGTCTGACAGCGGGAAGCTGGGAGGTTACCGTTACGGATGGAAACAATTGTACCTCCTCTCAAACCGTCCTGGTAACTCAGCCACTTGCCCCCTTATCGGTAACGGGTTCCGCCACGGATGCCTTATGCTTCAATGGCAATCAGGGCACTGCAACGGCTCAAGGGCATGATGGAACGCCGGGTTATACCTACTCCTGGAATTCAAATCCTATTCAAAATACACAAACCGCTTTGAATTTGCCTGCCGGTACTTATACGGTAACCGTTACGGATGCAAATAATTGTACCACTCAAGGGTCATGGGTCGTAGGTCAGCCCACTCAGGTTGTGGTGAATGCAACCACTGCCCCGGTGACGTGTTTTGGAGCTTCGGATGGGTCCGCTCAAGCATTTGCAGGGGGAGGAACACCCGGTTATACTTATTCATGGTCAAATGGAAGCCAGGGGATTAGTGCTACCGGATTTACGGCAGGAACCCATACTGTAACTGCAACGGATGTCAACGGCTGTACTGGGAGTACGCCTTTTGTTGTGAATTCTCCCAATCCCTTGAGCGTGCAATTAAGTAGTACGCCGGTAAGATGTAATGGAGAAAGCAATGGTTCCATTACAGCCACCCCAATAGGTGGAACACCCGGGTATTTCTATCAATGGAACAATGGGGATCAAACACCCTCTGCCACCAATCTGCCTGTGGGTAATGGGTACAGTGTTACCGTTACGGATGCCAATGGTTGTACCACCAGCGGAAGTGGTGCCGTTACAGAACCTGCAGTTCTGAGATTAACGATTACCCCCAAGGACCCAACTTGTTATGTTGGGGGGGATGGTAGTGCAACGGCTAATCCAACAGGCGGGAATCCTCCATATGATTTTCGCTGGAATAACACTTCGCCCAATCAGATGACGCAAACAGCAGTGAACCTGAGGGCCGGTCAATACCTGGTTACCGTGAATGATTCAAAAGGCTGCGTGGATACGGCCTGGACTGCATTGGGGCAACCTGCCAGGATTCCGAATCCAACGCCATTCCCGGACACTGTATGTGCCGGAGAACAAGCACGCCTGGGAGCAGGTGCACCGAATGGCCTAAAAATATTTTGGTACAAAACCGAGCAGGGAACAGATGCTTTTTACGAAGGGAAGACTTATTTGACGCCGCCTTTGAATGGTACCACCCTTTACTTTATCCAGACTCAGGATGATAAAGGTTGCACTAGTCCTAAAGTTCTAATTCCTGCCCATGTTGGGAATAATCCGGTAGCAGGTTTTGAAGCGGACAAATTCAAAGGAGAGTTACCCGGTGCCGTATTCCAATTCAAGGATAAATCTTTCAGTCAGGCGGGTATTTTCTCCTGGGCCTGGGAATTTGGGGATGGTGGTATTTCCCAACAAAAGAATCCTGTTTACGAATATGGAGATGTTGGGCGATATAACATTAAGCTCACGGTAGTGGATTCTGTTGGGTGTAGAGATGAAGTGGTGAAGGATGCCTACATTGAAGTCTTTATGAATGTCATGATGTCCACACCGAACGCCTTTACCCCCAATGGAGATGGGGTGAATGATTACTTCCAATTGGAGCATTACAACATTAAGAGCTGGACGGTAACGGTGTATGATCGTTGGGGTAATCAGGTGTACACCTCCACGGATTTAAATTTCCGTTGGGATGGCTCGCTTCAAGGGCAGGCAGCTCCTGAGGGTGTGTATGTGTATGTCTGCACCGGTATCGCCAAAGATAATACTGCGGTTGAGCGTTCCGATTCCTTTGTCCTCATACGATAGGGGGAGATCTTGCTTAGGGTAAGCGATAGGTGCCATTGAAGGGGTCAAATTGGATAATACCGGTGGCCGCCAGGCGGGTCATAACTTTTGATGCTTTCCAAATGGGCAGCTTGCCCTTTTTGCTGCATTGACGGGAGGAGATACCCTCCGGATGTAGGCGGATGAGTTCCAGTATTTTATTTTCAGCAGGCCCAAACTTCATCAAGGTACCATCCAGCTTTTGTCTAAGCTGAAATATTGTGGAGAATTCCTTCATGGCTACCTTACATTCATCTTTCTCCCGGATCAGGATTTCCCATTCTCCGGATTCATTGAGGGCCTCGTGCAAATGATTTTCTGATTTCGGGATGTCCACTTCTAAGATGGCTTTGCCCTCTATCCGATGGACCTTGGTCGTAAAGGAGAGTTCCGGTTTACAATAGACCAATGCAGCGGCTTCAATCATATGCGCTTCCTCATCTGATTGAATGCCGGCAATGCTACCATTGTCCCGTATGCCAATCAATAACTTTCCGCCCCTGGTATTGGCAAACGCTACCATGGATTTGGCGATTTTACGGCTGTCCTGAATGGTTTTCTTAAAATCCAGTTGTTCCCCTTCTCCTTGTGCGATTAACCTTTTAAGATAATCCATGCTCTAAAATACGACTTACTGCCGAATTCCTCCCGGGTATTGTTAATTTTGTAGAATGCAAACCATTATTGCTCCCTCGCTTTTATCCGCAGATTTTACCAAACTTGGAAGTGAAATTCAGTTGTTAAACGAAAGTCGTGCAGATTGGATTCATTTTGATGTGATGGATGGCATGTTTGTGCCTAATATCTCTTTTGGTATTCCAATCTTAAAAGCGGTTCGTCCTCTGACACGAAAAGTACTGGATGTACATTTAATGATTGAAAAACCGGAGCGGTATATACAAGCCTTTAAAGACGCAGGTGCAGATATTCTGACTGTGCATCAGGAAGCCTGTGTTCATTTAGATCGCACCCTGAATGCCATTCGGGAATGCGGTATGAAAGCCGGTGTCTCATTAAATCCCGCAACCCCTGTTGAAACGCTTCAACATGTTTTGCCTTTAGCAGACCTTGTTTTGGTGATGTCCGTAAACCCGGGTTTTGGAGGGCAGAAATTTATCCCCTACAGTTTGGATAAAATCCGTCGTTTAAAACACATGATTCAGGAACAAGGCCTGCCGACCCTAATTGAGGTAGATGGAGGCGTTACCAAAGAGAATTGTGCTTCCATTGCACAAGCCGGTGCCCAGGTATTGGTAGCAGGCAATACAGTCTTTTCTGCAAACAGGCCTCAATTGGTAATTGCCGAATTACAATCCTTGTGTAATCCATCCCGAACGGCATGAGGGTTGTCCTGATTGTTTTATTTTGGATGCCGCTTTGGATACTCGCTCAAAATGGGACTATTTCCGGGCGCGTCAAATCCAGAGAGAATCAGCCTGTGTCAGAGGTTCAGATTCAATTTTCAGGTCAGAATAAAACCCTTCTTTCGGATAGTTTAGGATATTGGTCTGTTTCACTTCCTGCGGGTAATTATACCCTAACCCTCAGTAAAGACGGGTATTTGAGTCAACAGCAAACCATAAATTTAGGCAGAGGCCAACAATTATATATTCCTTTAGTATTAGCTGAGAAATCTATACAATTGCAAACCACCGAAATTCGGGACATTAAAAAGGCCACGGATTTTTCCAATCGTCCCTTTGAGCAATTGTTTCCCATTTCCCCAAAGGAAATAAATCGAATACCCACCCCTAAATCTGATATTGAAAGTCGTTTGGGAACATTGCCCGGAGTCGTAATCAACAATGAGTTTTCCTCACAGTATCGTGTGAGGGGAGGCAATTTCGATGAGAATCTTGTGTATGTGAATGGGGTTGAAATCTATCGGCCATTTTTGGTGAGAGCCGGGCAAATGGAAGGTTTAGGCTTTACCAATGCCAATTTGGTGAGCGAGGTGAATTTTAGCTCCGGTGGATTTCAGGCCAAGTATGGGGATAAATTATCTTCCGTGTTAGATGTAACCTATAACACGCCGGAAAAATTTAGAGGCACCGCAGAAATAGGCTTAATTACTACGAATATTCATGCAGAGGGCATCAGCAAAAATCGTCGGGATTCTACCGAGGCAGGACGCTTTACCTGGTTGGTTGGAGGCAGGCGATTTGATCTCTCTAATTTATTGGCGAAGCAAGATAATCGGGGAGAGTATCGTCCTTCCTTTTATGATATTCAAACCGTATTTACCTGGAAGCCTTATACACGCCCCAAAGCCAGTCGGGAGAAAATAGACCAACAGGGCAAACCCTACTTAGTGGAGTATCCGGAAGACCGATGGAAGTTCACTTTAATTGCAACCGGTGCTTATAATCGCTATTTGTTTTTACCTCAATCCCGGGTCAGTACCTTTGGTTCCATACAAGCCGTCTTAAGATTATTTGTGGCTTCCGGTGGCAGAGAAGAAATGGGGTATCTTACAACTACCAATGCCTTTATTGCCGAGCATACCCCCTCTTATCGGTTTAAATCCAGATATATCGTAACCGCCTTTCGTACCATAGAATCAGAATTGTATGATGTTGAAAATGCCTATCGTTTAAGTGATGTCAATACCAATACCGCATCTGAAGAATTTAATGAAGCTGTATTTGATCGGGCAGTAGGGGGGTATTTTAATCATGGACGCAATTATTTAGTAGCGGATGTGGTAAGTGCCGAACAACAAGGGACCTGGCTAATGGATCGTAGGTTTAGGCACACCTTACATTTTGGATTGAGAGGTCAATACCAAAGAATAGATGATCAATTAGACGAATACCGGGGGGCAGATTCTGCAGGGTATTTTCGAATTACTGAACGCTTAAAATCCCGCGCGCAATTTGACAGTCGTCGGACTTTAGCATATGTTCAACATACCTGGAAAGCCGGAAAAAATCATGTATTGGTAACCGGTGCAAGATTAAATTACTGGGATTTAAATGAGCAATTATTATTTAGTCCCAGGGTGCAATATGTATTTACCCCATTAATTAAAGATAGCCTGAGACCCCTGCAATTCAGACTAGCAGCAGGGGTTTATCAGCAACCTCCATTTTACCGGGAATTACGAGGCTTCGATGGAAGTGTAAATAAGCAATTAAAAGCACAGCGCTCCTTTCATTTTATTGGAGGAGGGGATTATCAATTTTATTCCTGGGGCAGACCCTTTAAATTATTTGTAGAAGGGTATTATAAAAAAATGGAGAATGTCATTCCTTATGAAATTGACAATGTCCGCATTCGCTATTATGCCAATAATCAGGCTACGGCCTATGCCTATGGTTTGGATTCCCGGATTAATGGAGAATTTATTAAAGGCGTAGATTCCTGGTTTAGCCTGGGATTATTAAATACCAGAGAAGATTTAACATTTGATAACCGAGGATATTATCCAAGACCTTCTGCGCAATGGATGACCCTCTCTTTGTATTTTCAGGATGAGATGCCTCATAATCCTACTTTTAAGGCCCATGTAAATGCCGTATATGGTTCCGGTTTGCCTTTTGGTCCTCCCGGAAATGTGAATCAGAGAAATGTATTTAATGCACCTGCTTATCGTAGGTTTGATATTGGTTTCAGTAAAATGCTCTCCTTCCGTTCAGAAGAAGAGCGACAAAAAAAATTATCTGCAGAGTCCGTATGGATTTCATTAGAAGTCTATAATATTTTAGCAACCAATAATGTTGTTTCGTATTTATGGATTAAAGATATTTATAATACCCAGTTTGCTGTTCCCAATTATTTATCCCGCAGAATGTTAAATATTCGTGCGATTGTTCGCTTTTAATCATGGAAGAAGAAAAATTAGTTGTCAAAAAAGTGGAGTTTCTGTTGAGTGTTCCGAGGCAGGATATGTTACCCGTTAAGAACATGCCTGAATATGCCTTTGTTGGGCGTTCGAATGTTGGGAAATCCTCTTTAATTAACATGTTGGTTCAGAAGAAAAATCTGGCCCATACCAGTGGACAGCCCGGAAAAACCCAAACCATTAATTTGTATGAAGTGGACAACAGTTGGCTATTGGCGGATTTACCAGGATATGGATTTGCCAAAGCCTCCAAAGCCCAGCGCGAACAATTTCGAAAAATGATCACCCATTATTTAACCCAGAGGGCTAATTTAATAAATGTATTTATATTGGTCGATTCTCGCTTAGAACCTCAAAATTCCGATTTAGAACAAATTGATTTTATGGGGGAAAATGCCATCCCTTTTAGTATTGTATTTACCAAAACCGATAAATTATCTCAATCCCAATTAGCCAAGAATTTAAGTATTTATGAAGAGGCCCTTGCAGAGAATTGGCAGGTATTGCCACCGATGTTTTATACATCAGCAGAAAAGGGACGGGGTAGGGATGAATTGTTGGAATATATTAGGAAGATGAATTCCAATGACTAAAGTCATCGGAAAAGGGAAATGCCCTTTCAGGGCATGACCTGTCGCCACCGCATGCCCTGTCGCTACGGCATGCCCTGTCGCAACGGCATACCAACAACCATAAATAATCGACATCCCATCCCATATTACATTAAATTATCAAACATCCCACGGTATCATATCCCTTTTCCTTAATTTTGATTTATGAAATTCACGGTATTTATCTTTTTAGGATTAATCGGGAGTCTGATGGCTCAGAGGATGGTTAAAGTGGATCGGGCAATTGGGGTGGTGGATTTTCATCAGGATATTACCATGAGTGCAGCA
>CANHCC010000077.1 GCA_947459115.1 Bacteroidota bacterium
AGGTCTCATAGCCCTCATATACATCTTTATACTTTGAATTATTGAGCATGTCAATATATATCGAAGCAAAATAGGCATTACAGGAAAACTGAATCGCCCCACTTACATTGGTGGGCGAAGGGTGGCTATGACAAGCCGGACGACCGCCATTTCGTAAAAATCCCATAGCACATCCGTAAGTGGTTCCCGGGTTAACAATTCCTTCCTCCAATGCCACCAAAGCATTTAACAATTTAAAAACAGACCCCGGAGGATACATAGCCATCAGAGGGCGATTAAACAAAGGAAGCGTAGAGTCCTGTTTTAATTTTTTATAATTGATTGGCAAAATCCCACCTGACAATAAATTGGGGTCATAAGATGGCGCACTCACAAAGGCAAGAATCTCCCCGGAAGCAGGCTCTATTGCGACAATACTGCCAATCTTATTCAGCATCAATTCTTCTGCGAAGGCTTGTAATTCGGCATCAATACTAATTTGAATATCATTCCCTTTAATAGGTTTCTCATCATGTTTTCCATCTTCAAAAATTCCTACTTCACGGCCATGAACATCTACCATGACGGATTTAATTCCTTTGCGCCCACCCAATAAATCTTCATAATATCGTTCAATACCAATTTTACCAATTAAATCACCCTGCGCATAGTACTCGTTTTTTTCAATGTCATTTTTGGAAACTTCACTGATATATCCCAGAAAATTTCCGCCGGCGGCAAATTTATATTCTCGGGTATTCCGAACGATGGTATTAATCCCTTCAAATTCCCACAATTTTTCCTGAAGCGTTGTAAACCGATAGGCATCAATTTGCTTTTCAAGAAGAGACGGTTTTTTTCGATTGTATTTTTTTGCAGCTTCTATCGTGCTCCACACTTTTTCTGAGGGCATTTGTAGGGTCGTTTCAAACACTTCCGTAAACGCCACACTGTCCGGGAATTTTAATTCCTCCGGCACCACCATCAAATCAAATATTGGTGTATTGGTAACATAAATACTATTTTTTCGATCGTAAATTATACCCCTTGCCGGTTGTAAAACAATTTTTTTAATTAAATTTTTACTCGCGTTGGCCGAAAAGTCCGAACTCACTACCTGAAGAAAAAATAAACGCACAATAAAAATTCCGAGAACAGCCAGAATGATGCCCAGGAAAATGTTACCGCGAATTTTTAAATCATTCATGATTTACGACCGGTATAAAATAAGACCAATAATATCAGGGACAAAATACCCGTATAAACTGTCCCGGCAAAAGACTTTAAAATAACCATTCCAAAACCTTCCATACCGAATGAATCTACCCAATAATAGGTCAATTGATGAAAGAACAATAAAGGAATCATATATATCAAAAACTGATTCATCGGCAGCTGTTGTAATTCCAAATCCTGTCTTGTATTGTAATAAATTTTTGGAATGGATATCTGAATCCACAATTCTCTAAAGGCAATTAAAAATACCGCAGCGAAGGACCCAACACCGGTTGCTGCGGTTTGTGTTAGCAAGTCATAACTTAAGCCATAAAAAAAGGCGATTAAAAGCGAGAACCCTAAGCTAATTTGCAGGGGTAGCATAATTAAAAACATCAGATATAGCTGGGGTATTGCTACACCAAAAACCACCATCTGCCCGAACAATGCTGCTTGCAGGGTCAGATATAAAACGGCATAAATCGGTTGAAGCAATAATCTCGACATGATTTACTGATAGGTAGATATTCGCTTTTCCAATGAATCTATTTCGGCCCGATGCATATTGGATAGTACATATACATGATAAGCATTTCCTGGCCTGGAATTTAATTTTACGCGGATTTTATAAAATCCATCTTCGCTTTTTTCTTCAAACTCTTCTATAATTCCTACCCGAAATCCTTCAGGAAAAATACTACTGAATCCTGAAGTAACAATAGTATCTCCTTCTTTGATGTTTACATGCAAGGGAATGTACTCCAAATCGGCATATTCGGGACTGCCACCACTCCAGGACAAAGATCCAAAAAAGTTCTCCTGATAAATCTTTGCACTTAACTTAAAGTTTTTATTGAGAATACTCATGGCCATGGCATAATTATCTGTTACAGATACAACCTGACCCAAAACCCCTTCCTCTGAAATTACCCCCATCCCTTTTCTAACCCCATTAAGGTACCCTTTGTTGATAGTTAAAAAATTATAACTTTTATCTAAAGAATTATTGACTACCTGAGCAGGGATAAATTTGAATTCCTCGGACGGCAATAAAGAGTCCGGTATCAAGCGATATTCCAGCCTTAATGGCAGTTGGTTTTTATAAAGACTTAACTCATCTCTGACCTTTAGGTATTCTTGGCGTATTTCTTTAATCTGATATAAAAGTTTATCATTTTCATCTATCAGATTAAAATATGCAAAAACGCGCCCACGAGACTCCTGAAAAGAAGAAGTCAGGTTTTGGGCTAATTCCCCAAACACAATATTGTGTCTGGTATTAATCTGAATAATCAGATATAAAGAAATACCTTGCAATAGCAGGAAGAGAATAAGATTCCTGAAACGAAGAATAAGGTCAAATACGCGTTCCATGCCCGGCCATCCTCACCTCAGGATTAGGTGAGAATAAATTTGAATCGATGAATGTTTTTCAGCGCAATACCGGTCCCTCTTACGACCGCACGCAAGGGATCTTTCGCAACATGCACAGGAAGTTTGGTTTTGTCTGAAATACGCTGATCAAGACCTCTTAACAATGCACCGCCACCTGTGAGGTGAATACCTTTATCAAAAATATCAGCGGATAATTCCGGAGGTGTTAATTCTAAGGCCTTCAAAATCGCTTCCTCAATTTTTGAGATGGATTTATTTAAGGCATGAGCCACTTCCTTGTAGGAAATAGATATCGTTTTAGGTATGCCTGTCATCATATCTTTTCCTCGCACCGGAATATCCTGTGGGGGATCTGCCAAATCCGGAATTGCTGCACCTACTTCAATTTTTATCCTCTCGGCTGTTCTTTCCCCAATTTGCAGATTGTGTTGACGACGCATGTAATCCAGAATATCATTATTGAAATCATCTCCGGCTACCCGAATGCTTTGATCACACACAATACCGGACAACGCGATAACGGCAATTTCAGAAGTCCCTCCACCAATATCTACAACCATATTTCCAATAGGCTCTTCCACATTAATACCAATCCCAATTGCTGCGGCCATGGGCTCATGAATAAGAAATACTTCTTTGGCACCGGCATGTTCTGCTGAGTCTTTTACAGCACGCTTCTCCACTTCAGTGATCCCACTGGGAATACAAATTACCATCCGGTGAGAGGTATTAAACCATCTCCTTTCGGTCGGTATCATTTTAATCATTCCACGAATCATATATTCTGCCACAGTAAAATCTGCGATCACACCGTCCTTCAGTGGTCTGACGGTTTTTATATTTTCGTGCACCTTCTCGTGCATTTGCTGTGCTTCACGCCCTATTGCGAGAACCTTCCCGGACTGCCGGTCTAACGCTACAATGGAGGGTTCGTCTACCACCACCTCGTCGTTGTACATAATCAGGGTGTTGGCCGTACCCAAATCAATTGCAATTTCTGTCGAAAAAAAATCAAATAGTCCCATTGTATAATATTCCTCCTAAATAAAATGATTAATGTTTAAAATGCCTTAGGCCTGTGAAAACCATCTCCAGACCTACGGCCCGGCAATACTCAATATTCTCTTCATCTTTCACAGAGCCACCGGGTTGAACGACGACGCCTATACCGGCCTCTTTGGCCAGTTGAAGGCTGTCGGGAAAAGGAAAGAAAGCATCAGATGCCAATAAGGCTCCTTTCGTATCAAATCCACCATGACGCGCCTTGGCAATGGCATGACGCACGGCATCCACACGAGAGGTTTGCCCTGAACCGGCGCCAATCAGTTGGCCATCCCGAACCAGGGCAATGGCATTAGATTTTAAATGCTTCACCGCTATTTCTCCAAAGCGAATATCTGGGTGCTGCAAATCCGGATTCCCCGCCACAGCTTTTCTCTCCTCTACTTTTGAAATCTGAATATCTAAGGATTGCACCAGCATGCCCCCGGCCACCGATCGGGCAGAGGCAGACCCAAGCGATCTGCCGGTATCTCTTAAAATAATTCTATTCTTCTTGGTCTTCAAAACTGTGAGCGCCTCTTCTGTATAACCGGGTGCTATCAATATTTCAAAGAAAATCTCCTGAATTTTATTGGCAGTGCCCAAGTCAATTATTGCATTAGAAATGATTACCCCTCCAAAAGCAGAAGTCGGGTCGCAGGCCAAACATCTGTCCCACGCTTCTTCCACAGTTAATCCCGTAGCAAGACCACAGGATTGGGTGTGTTTCAGAATTGCCACCACAATTTCATCTGATCGAAATTCCCGAATCAGTCCAAGGGCTGCATCGAGATCATTCAGATTATTATAAGAAAGGGCTTTGCCGGAAAGGGTTGTCGCAAAATTAGACAAATTCCCGAAATACGCAGCTTGTTGATGGGGATTTTCCCCATAACGCATTTCTTGTTTTTCGCCACAGGCAAAAGACGGCAACTCAAACCCTGCCATCCAGTCTGAAATCTCCTGGTCATAAGCAGCGGTTGTTCTTAAGGCTTCAGCGCCTAATTGTTTTCTCTGCTGCTGAGTTAACTGACCCTGGCCCTCGTTTAACCAATCTGCTACCCGCCCATATTGACTAAAGTGGCTGATGGTGGCAACAAACTCATGGTTTTTCGCACCGGCTCTCAACAAGGCAACCCCGCCAATATCAATTTGATTTTTGATGTCGTTCTCTGAAGACTCAGGATTCACAAGGGTTTCATGAAAAGGATATAAATCTACAATCACGCAATCAATGCCATGAATACGATGTTGTTGCATCTGATTGCGATGCTTTTCTTCGGTTTGCACCGCCAATATCCCACCAAAAATAAGCGGATGAAGGGTTTTAACGCGGCCATCTAAAATTTCAGGAAAACCGGTTATATCTGAAACCTCGGTTACCTCAAAGCCTTGTTGACGCAAAAAAACAGCCGTTCCACCCGTGGAAATCAGTCGTACGCCTTGCGCTCGAAACACCTCCAATAATGGCTCCATTCCGGTTTTGTGATAAACCGAAATTAATACTGTTTTAATTGATTTCAACCCTTCCATTTACTGAACAAAGTTACAGTTTTATCAAAGGTTATCCGGTAATTTTTTTGCTATTTTTTCAATGATTTCAGGGTAGCAACGGTGCTCTATTTTTAACACGGCCTTCCCCAATTCTTCTGCATCCCAGGAAGGGTCAATCTCTAATTTCTCCTGATAAATGATTTCCCCTTCATCATAAACTTCATTAACGAAATGAATGGTAATCCCGGTTACTTTTTCGCCGGCAGACAACACCGCCTCGTGTACAAAATGTCCATACATACCTTTGCCACCATAGGCCGGCAGTAGGGAGGGATGTATATTCATCACCGGCCCGGGAAATGCTTTTAAAAATCCGGGATTCACCATGCGCATATAGCCGGCGAGGATAACCATGGAAATACGATGGTCTTGCATCAATTGTATCAGGAAGGATGCATCCTTTCTTTGCCCGGCATTCAGGTAAATCCGGGGAATACCAGCCTGCTCTGCCCTTTTTAAAATATAGGCTTCGGGTTGGTCACTTACAATTAAAGCAACCTCCACCCCGGCCCTGATTTTAAAATAATTTATAATACTTTGGGCATTGCTCCCGGAACCAGAACCCCAAATGGCAATTCTGACAACCTGCTCACTCATGCCTGTTGTATCTGAAGCCGAATTTCCTCCGACTGTATCCCTAAGTGACTTTCTTCAAAAATACATTCCCCGTTTTTAATTAATAACAATTGGGGGGATTCGTGAGGAACCTTAAAAATATCAGAAACAAGATTGGAAATAGAACGATAGCTTAACAAATCCAAATAATATAAATCCGCCTGAACGGAGAGCGTGGAGAGCTGAGCTTCTAAGCGATTTTTGGCAATACCGGAAATGGAACACCGGGTGCTGTGCTTGAAAATACATTGAGGTTTTTCAAACGACTTTGCTTTTATTACTTCGACTTCTTCTGCTTTAGATAAAACTATCCAAGCCATGCTAAAATGGAATAAAATAAATTAGAGAGGCAAAACCGGAAACTCCAGTTTTCATGCCTATTACAACGCTATCGCGGAGACAGAATTAACGGTGATTACTCGTTTTTTTTGCCTGACAATGAGCGCCGCCGGTACTACCGCAAGAGGACAATCCTGTACCTAATGCCAACAATACCAAGACGAGAAGAGATAATTTTTTCATGGACTTCATATCTATTGAACGGTTAAATTACCGTATTTATGCGGAATTTCCTAAAATTACATCGCCATCTACATTCATGCATCCCGAACTCCTACAGGAAATATTCTCTCGTCCGGACTTTGAAGCCTTTATTCAGGAACATGAAGCGGCGGAGGTCACGCAGCTGGCCTTTCAGTTTCATGGAAAAACCCCATTTCCTTTAGCTGTGGCGCTTGAGCAAATACAACTAAGACAAAAAGCCAGAACTAAAATTCCGGAATGGGCTGAAAAAGGGTGTTTTCTGACGGCCAAAGGTCTGGAACAATGCAGTAGCAGTCTGACTGCTACAAAAAAAGCAGAAGAAGTATTAAAATCTTTCACCCGGTGTCGTCTGTTAGATTGCAACGGTGGTATGGGCGTAGATACCTGGGCTTTTGCCCGGCTTGGTGCAAGCGTTACCACAATTGAGCAGGATCCATGGATTGCAAATCTGCTTCGTATAAATCAGAAGAAACTCCATCAAAAGGTAGAGGTAGTACATGGAGAAGTATTGTCCTGGTTGGATCAAAACCCACAAGCCTATTTCGACCTGGTGTACGCCGACCCGGATCGGCGGTCGGAAGCCGGAAAAAGATTGGCTCACCCGGACCAACTCAATCCACCGGTTTCTCAATTGCTGTCGCGTTTACAGGGGAGATGTCGGCAAATTCTTTTGAAAATGTCCCCATTATTCGATCCTCGGGAAGGCATTAAGATTCTACCCTTTGTAAAGGAAGTCTGGATCATTTCTACCCAGCATGAATGCCGGGAAATCTTGTTTTTGATCGAACCCGGATTCAAGGGCCAGGTGTCTTTTATGGCGTCAGCCTGCTTCCAGCAAAGATGGTTTTATGGAAAGGGCATTCCGGAATTCCCCAAAGAGACATGGCAAGATGCGTCTTTTTTGTATGTCACAGATACCGCATTTGTCTTATCAGGGCTTGCCCCGAATTTACCAGGAGTGTTGGCCAGACTGGATCGCGGCATGTATGCCCTTACTCAGGAATTGGTGGAAGATTTTCCCGGAATTCCTTATCGCATTCTGCTAAGAATTCCGGAAAAAGGGAAGGCGCTCCTTAGGACTTTGGCTAAAGTACTACCCGAAGCACACATCAACATCTCCGCCAAAGGCAGCAATGTAAAATCAGAAGAACTGCTGAAAGCATTGAAAAAAAAGCCGGGAGGAAATAAACTTGTATTGATCCGCCCCGAAACAGATGCAGAAGTGCTCTTGCTGGAAAAAGTTTAAGCAAAGCGATCGAATTATAACTGCCCTTGACGCCTAAGGTCGATTGAAGCATTCATTCCCTTAACTTTGCAGCCTTATGTCCCTAATTGAAGAAATTCAGAAACGCAGAACTTTCGCCATTATTAGTCACCCGGATGCAGGGAAAACCACGCTCACGGAAAAATTCCTCTTGTTCGGTGGCGCTATTCAAACGGCAGGAGCGGTAAAGTCTAATAAGATCAAGAAATCCGCATCCTCTGATTTTATGGAAATTGAAAGGCAAAGAGGAATCTCTGTGGCAACCTCTGTCATGGCCTTTTCTTATGGAGGCAAACAAATCAATATCCTGGACACCCCAGGCCACAAAGATTTTGCTGAAGACACCTACAGAACCTTGACCGCTGTGGACAGCGTCATCCTGGTAGTAGATTGCGTTAAAGGGGTCGAAGAACAAACTGAAAGGCTGATGGAAGTCTGCCGGATGCGCAATACCCCTGTCATTATTTTTGTCAATAAAATGGACCGGGAGGGAAAAGACCCTTTCGACTTGCTGGATGAATTAGAAGAAAAGCTCAATATCAAAGTCAGGCCCCTTTCCTGGCCAATTAGTCAGGGACAGACTTTTCAAGGCGTTTACAATTTATATCGAAAAAATCTTAACCTGTTTAAGCCCGATAAAACGCGGATTGCGGATGAGGTGGTAAAAATTTCCGATGTAAACGATGACTCTATTCTTCAATTTTTATCCGAAAAATATGTTTCCAATCTCAGGACAGAAACGGAATTAATCGAAGGGGTATATGAGACCTTTAAAATCGAAAGATACCTTTCGGGAGAGGTAGCACCTGTTTTCTTTGGGTCTGCCATCAATAATTTTGGAATACAGGAATTGCTGGAAACATTTCTGGAGATTGCCCCTCCACCCTCTGAGCGGGAAGCGGAATCCAGAGTCATTCATGCTTCTGAACCGAAAATGACGGGCTTTGTATTTAAGATTCATGCGAATTTAGATCCCAATCACAGAGACCGGATTGCCTTTTTAAGAATCTGCTCAGGGAAATTCGAAAGAAATAAATTTTACCACCATACCCGCCTGGATAAAAATCTTCGATTTACGAGTCCGGCCAGTTTTATTGGCAATGACAAGCAAGTCATAGAGGAGGCCTGGCCAGGGGATGTTATCGGATTGTTTGACAGTGGTAATTTTAAAATTGGAGACACCATGACAGAAGGGGAAGATCTCTTCTTCAAAGGCATTCCCAGTTTTTCACCGGAGATCTTTCGTGAGCTGGTCAACCGGGATCCATTTAAAACGAAGCAATTAGAAAAAGGGGTGCGTCAATTAACCGATGAGGGGGTTGCCCAATTGTTTTTGCAGCAACCGGGGAATAGGAAAATAATTGGCACAGTAGGCGAACTTCAGTTTGATGTTATACGCTTCCGTTTGGAGCATGAATATGGGGCGTCCTGCGATTTTATGCCCTTAAGATTTTTTAAAGCCTGTTGGCTAACCAGTACGGATAAAAAAATGTTGGAAGATTTTATCCGGGTCAAGGGCACTCAAATAGGATACGACAAAGACGATCACCCGGTCTTCTTTGCTGAAAGTGAATGGGCTCTAAGAACCAATCAAAATGCTTTTCCTGCGCTCTCCTTCCATTTTACATCAGAATATAAGCGTGCAGGGAATCTGACCTAATCGTGTTTGGGGGAATTTCGGGAAGTTATTGGGATTTCAAGAAAAAAAAATCCATTACCCCCGAATCCCCCGGGGCGTAATGGATTTTGATATTAGCTACAGATTAATCGTTGACCGTCACGGTTCTGGCAACAGCCGTCTGGCGGACATAATAATACTTACGCGACCCGGAAGTATTGGTTGTCACCTTCAAAGGCACCACTTGAACAAGGCCAGTACCAGGGGCAATGTTGGCCATTTCTGCTTGAGTGAAAGTACAAGTAGTCGCATTTCCGCCGAGATATTTCAAAAGATATTTCCCATCAGAGCCAACTACCATAAAAATGACAGAGTCGGCCCCGGATACAGTTGAAGCGGTCAGCGTGTAGGCACTGTTGTTATCAAATGTTAGGGCAGATGTAATAGAATCTGCATCAGGCCAGGTCCCCGTTAAATCTTGATTTATGGCTGGGACGGTACCGTTACCACTTACTTCCCATGTAACCGGATTAGTATAGGCAATTCCATTAGGTTCTGTCTGAGATGGCACAAAAGAATAGGAATTGTTTGCTTCCTTTACGAGTGCTTTAGACTCAACCTTCACGGTACCGGCATCTACAAAAGAAGTATCCCCTGCAGCAGAGAAGAATACAGCATTTGCAACACCAACCTCCAGAGAAACCCCACTATTTAAAGCTTTAACCTTGGTTGTAACCAAAACCCCGTGTGCATCATCCCAGCTTGGGATGGGAACATTGTTGCTAGGAGTAAGTCCGGATGGCGGATTATTTTGAGCCTGATTTACTAGCTTGTCAATCTCTTCCTGGGTACAGGAGGAAAGGGTCAGACCCAGCAAGCAGAGGGCAGAATAGCCCCATTTCAGAAGGGTGTTGGTTTTTTTCATGTTTTTTTGATGAATGGTTGAATATCAAAACTATCTATTTTTCAGGAATACCCAAAACAATCCTTCAGTAAACCATAAATATTTATATTAATGGATGTACACCTACAAAACTTAAAAAGTGCTTTTAATAAAACAGAAACGCCTTTCCATTTCTGGAAAGGCGTTTGAATTATAGTATTGAAAAAGCTTAGAAATTACCGTGGAAGGCAAGTCCTTTAGCAACTCTGCGAATAGAAGTTACATAAGCAGCAATGCGCATGTTACACTTGTATTCTTTGTGAGCCTCATAAACTTCTTCAAAGGCACGCTTCAGCATTGGATCTGCTTTTTCGTTCACTTCAGCCTCGGTGTAATAGTGTCCGCGACGATTTTGAACCCATTCAAAGTAAGAAACTGTTACCCCTCCGGCGTTAGCCAAAATATCGGGAACAATCATAATACCTTTTGAATCCAGAATATCATCTGCAGAGGCAGAGACCGGACCATTAGCGCCTTCAACAATCAGTTTGGCTTTAATATGTGGTGCATTGGAAGCATTAATAACATCTTCCATAGCAGCAGGCACCAGAATATCTACATCCAGAGTCAACAAATCACCATTGGAGATTTTAGAACCACCGGTCCAACCTTCAAGAGATTTGTGCTGAGCAACATATTGAATGGCACCTTCTACATCAATCCCGTTGGCATTGTGATATCCACCTGAAACATCGCTGATAGCGACGATTTTTACGCCTTGTTGCTTCAACAAATAAGCGCCCCAGGAGCCTACATTTCCAAAACCCTGAACTGCACAAGTACAGTCTTTGGCTTTCATGTTCAATTTTTCGAGTGCACACATGGCAGTTGTCATAACCCCTCTACCGGTAGCGGCGACACGACCTTGTGAACCACCTAATTCGAGCGGCTTACCGGTTACCACACCCGGAGTATAACCTTTCAAGCGGCTATATTGATCAACAATCCACCCCATTTCTCTCGGACCGGTATTCATATCCGGAGCCGGTACATCGGAATCTTCACCGAATACATCCTGAAGCGCGATTGTATATTTACGGGTAAGCATTTCCAATTCTGCTTCACTCATACCTTTTGGGTTGCAGGTGATACCACCTTTTGCACCACCATAGGGCAGACCAACAACAGCACATTTCCAAGTCATCCAGGCGGCCAATGCCTTTACCTCGTCCATATTAACTTCGGGTGCATAACGAATACCACCTTTGGATGGGCCTAATGCAGTGGAGTGAACAACACGATATCCTTCAAATACTTTCGTACTGCCATCATCCATTTTAACCGGAAGATTTACAATAACGACTTTGTTTGGGCGGCTAAGGATTTGCTTTTCCCTGTCTCCCAACTTCAGGAGGTCTGCTGCGATGTTAAATCGCTTCAGCATGGACTCAAAGGGCGATTCATGTAC
>CANHCC010000078.1 GCA_947459115.1 Bacteroidota bacterium
AATGTTGTTCAATCCGGAAGAGTCCATTGACTTCAAGGGCAACACCGGCCCTTTTATCCAATATTCCTATGCCAGGATTCAAAGTCTGCTCCGTAAAGCCGGTGCCTTGACATTAGACATCACAAATCCGGAAAACTTGGTTCTGGATGAATCTGAGAAATCTCTGATGCGTCACTTGATCAAGTATGGAGAGGCCCTTCAAATTGCCTCCACCAAAGATTACGATCCTGGCCGAATCGCCAATTATGTATTCGAACTTGCCAGCCGATTCGGTCGCTTCTACAACGAAGTCCCCATTCTTAAAGGGGATCAGGAAGATTTACTGAAATTCCGCCTTTCTCTCTGTCACAAAACAGGGGAGGTAATTCAGGATGCCTTGTATCATTTGGGGATAGAAGCGCCGGAGAGGATGTGATGGGGATTTATATTTGATTGACGAGAGAATTCAAACAAGGAAATGAAACCCTTCAATTCTTAATCTCCCTCAATTGTATTAAGACCACTCATCCGAAATTTCTGATTCAGATATTTTGAGTATCAGTATCATTGGATGACAAGTTAACAGACACTTGTACAAGAGCCGGATTGCGATATCCTCTAATGAACCTATATTTTAGAAGACAGGCAGAATAAGAATAAAAAAATTATTTCCAGATTGGGCTTAACCAAAAATCAATCACGCCATTCTGTATTAGGCTAGTGTTAGTTTGTCTGATTTTGTAATTAGCCTTCAAGCCATACCCTTGGCATTATACCTAAATTGGCACAACAAGGAAACTCACACCCTACATGGCAACCCCAAATCTTTAGCCCAAAATAACCAAAGAATTTTACCGGTATGTCTTTGGAGGATCTTTCTCTGGAACCTGTATAGATCCCGGTATACCCAATAGAGGGAATTCTTTCCGGAGTGGGAAGTATTCAAAATCCTCGGGCATATACATCCTTCTTAAATCGGGATGGTTACTAAAAATAATACCCATCATATCGTATGCTTCCCGTTCGTACCAGTTAGCAGATGGCCATATCGTAATTACGGAATCTAATTCCGGTTTGCTTTCGGATACTCGGCAAGAAACGCGTACTCTCGCATGGGTATCCAAATTGACGACATTGTATGAAACACGGAAACGGTTTTCCTCTGTGAACATATCCGTTGCGGTAATGTCACATAGATAATTAAAACCAAATTTTTCCTTAAGTATTTTTAATACGGGATAAATGGATTTAGCATCCACCTCCACGCTTACCTCTCCGGCATAGGTTCCGGTTTCCAGCACATAGGGCTGAAGGGAGGCTTTTAATTCTTCAGGTAACTGACTCATGTTCTCTGCTTGTTATTCCTGCCAATTGTGAGGGGTTTTCAGAAATTTATTCAACACCTCTACATCGGCCTCGCAAATATACGATTTCTCTAATGCTTTTGGAATCAAAATTGTGGCATCGGTTAATGTGGAAAAAAGGACTCCCTGTTGACGGAAGGCTTCTTCAGCCTGTGGAAAACCATATTGAAAGACTGCCACCAACCCACAGACAATACCACCTGCCTGCCTTACTGCATCAATGGCTTTAAGACTGCTGCCACCGGTGGAGATTAAATCCTCTATCATTACCACTTTTTTGTCGGAATCTAATTGCCCCTCAATCTGGTTGCCCATACCATGTGATTTGGGTTCCGACCGAACATAGATCATCGGTAAACCCAGATGTTCAGCAACCAAAGCCGCTTGAGGAATCCCTGCTGTTGCAACCCCGGCAATTACCTCCGCATCGGGAAATTGTTCCTGAATTCTTTGGGAAAGCCCCAAGGTAATTTCTTTGCGTATGTTGGGGTAGGATAGGGTAAGCCTGTTATCACAGTATATTGGAGACTTCCAGCCCGATGCCCAGGTGAAAGGCGCATTCGGCCGAATGACAATAGCCTGGATCTTTAACAAATATTCTGCGATCTTTGAGGCGAATGTATTATCTAGAATCATGTATCAAATAAAACGAATTTTCTCCAATCTGGCTTCAGTATCTTTTCTGCCGGAAGCATCAACACCCTCCGGTTTAACCGGTATGCCTAAACCGGCAGAGAGCTATCTATCAGAATATCATTTAAATACCGAATTATGGGATGTGCCGGAGTGGGAGGCCTTACGCGCCTGGTTGAAAAAAAATCCCCACCAACCGACTCATTTTATTTGCCATTGTGGCTCTATGGCCGTAGCGGATGATGCTTGGGATTTCTTCTACTCCGGTTTTGAAATTATGGAAGCTGCCGGCGGTCTGGTGCTCAACGCGTCCGGACAGATATTGCTGATTTATCGTAAAGGTAGTTGGGATCTCCCGAAGGGTAAACTAGATGAGGGAGAGTCAATTGAGGCTTGCGCCAAGCGGGAAGTAGAAGAAGAAACGGGAGTCCAACCTCTAAAAATCGAACATTTTATTGCCTCTACAGCTCACATTTATCCCCTACATGAGGACTGGATATTGAAAGAGTCCTATTGGTATAAAATGCGTACGGATTTTTCAGGAGCGTTAATCCCCCAGGCCGCTGAAGATATTACAAAGGCAGAATGGGTCTCACTGGAAAAGGTGAAGGACTATTTTCCAAACATGTATCCATTGATTCAGGAGATAATTAAGACAGAGCTATCATAACCTGAATAACTTCGCCATGCATCAGGGATTAATAATCCACTCCTGACAAATAGTTTAATTTGAGTTCTGTATCCGGAGATGTCCGGCTGTTGCAGGGCCATCTTGAGATAAAATAAGATAATTTTTATACCTATTAATGGATGGGTACTTGTAAGGAATTCAGGGAATTTGAGACACCTTTAGTATACAATAACTACTTATAATCTCTTGGACCCAACAGCTTGCACCAAGCCGGGGCTTGCACCAAGCAATATTGGTTACTTCCCGGAAAAAATCGACGGAACAACCTACCAGGAGATTGTCGCGGAGGTTAGGAAGGGATTAATATTGTCCTTCCAGTTCAGAAATAATTCGAGGAGAAACCATTCCGGATAACGGTCCCTTGTATCGGTATATTTCCCGTACAAAGGTGGAAGAGATGTGAGAGGTCTGAGGATTGCAGACCAAAAATACAGTTTCAAGGTCCGGATGCATGGATTGATTGACTCTGGAAATATGGGTTTCATATTCCAGATCAGCATAGTTCCGGATGCCCCTGAGTAAAAATCCTGCCCCATGGGCCCTGGCAAATTCCACTGTCAGGGTGTCAAATGTATGAACTTCCACCCTCGGCACATCCTGAAGGACTGTTTTCACCCATTCCAATCTTTGGGTAGGGGAAAATAACGATTGTTTAGCGCTATTAATGCCAACACCAACGATTATTTTATCAAATAACCGCGTTCCCCTCCGAATGATTTCCTCATGTCCCAGAGTAACCGGGTCAAAGGAGCCTGCAAAAACCGCAATTTTCATATTTACTCAGGTTTATGATAAAAACTAAAGGCACTTTGTCCATAGGATCGGATTTCCTGAAAGCCTTCGAGATGAGAATAATCTCCCTGAAGCGCATGCTCCAGAACTAACCAACCTTCTGGCCTTAAAAACTTGGAATAAAGGGATTGGACCAGCTCGGCCTGCCCAGGCATTTGATACGGGGGATCTAAAAAGATAAAATCAAAGGTATCTTTCTGATCTTTTACCCATTTGAGGACATCCTGGCTTTGAACAATCAGATTTTGAAAATCCAAAAGTTCAGCACTACCACGGATAAACTGACAACAAGGAACATGCACATCTACTGCAATCACTTTTCGAGCCCCACGGCTGCAGGCTTCTAAACTTATATTTCCGGTTCCGGCAAATAAATCCGCCATGTCAGTGTTTTCCCAAGCAAGACGATTTCCCAAAATATTAAAAAGGGATTCTTTTGTTCGATCCATAGTGGGTCGAACCGGTAAGCCTCTGGGCGGAGTTAAGACCCTGCCTTTGTGAATACCGGAAATTATTCTCAAGGTAATTCGGGTAACAATCCTATATAATGTAATACAGGTACCCGGCTGTCTGAACTAAACCAATCAGACCCGGTTATGCCTGTTAAATATTTTACGCCGGGAAAATGGGCCGAGAGGGCCTCCAAAACCGGGGTAGGGGTATGTAAACCTCCTGAAAGCCAGATGGTCATGTGTTCGGGGGCAATATTCAATTGCTGACAGGTCCAAAGTAAATAATACAAATAGTCCTCGGCTGTCTCGGCCCGGAAGGTTTGAGATAAAACCGGTCCGGTGCGGTTTAGCAAATGCAAGGTAAAAAATCCATCAAAGGAGGTAATCAGTCCGGTTACAAGAGCCTGATGGGTCTGGTGTATTCGGTTTGCCTGATATAAAGTTTTGGTAATTAAATGTTTAAATTGAATTTCCGGAAAATAATTTTCTAAAAATATTCTCCAATCGGTTTCTATCTCGTGCAGAACGGTCGCGCGGACATCTACTAGGGTATTCATTTCCAGTTTTCCTGGAGGAATCCAGGCATCCCTCAATTCTGAAAACAAGTTCTCCGCCGTTTCATATCTCAGGTATTCCTCCGGTACAAGCAGGAATTTGGGGGAGGTGTCGATCCAGGTAACAGATTTAAATTTTTCTTTTAAAAGGGATTCCTGATTGAGCACCTGATTCAATTCCTTCAAATCCGGTTTTTCCGAAAATTTAATTTCTCGAATAGCAAGAACCCTGCCTTCCGGGCGACTAATCAAATAGATCAAATACTGCCCACTTAACAGAATGTGTAAGTCACAATCAGGCAATTGAGCCACTGAAAAGTCGGCATGCTGATGCGTGTAACTGATTTTAAATTCCAATCCCAAGAAATTCACGAAAGTAAAAGTACGCATTTCATGCACAGATTCAGAGCGGGATAGAATGGAAATCTAAATGAATTCCAATTTTTGAGTCTGTATTACTGCCCTGACCCTCTCAAAATTAAAGGGAAATGCTTCGGAAAATCGCAATTTAATGGGGTTTTATCCGGAACAAGTGATTCTTGAAACCTCATTAAAACTTATCTTTGAACTCTTATGCCTTGGTTAGCTGAAGTTATATTGCCCATTCCGGTAAAATCGGTTTACACTTATCTCATTCCGGATGAATGGATGGAAAGGGTAGATGTGGGATACCGGGTAACAGCCCCTTTAGGCGTTAATAAGCTGCTTACCGGTGTAATTGCCAGAATGTATGAAGCGGAAATAGAGTATTTCCCGGAAAATTTCAAACCCAAAACCATTGAGGCAGTTCCGGATGCTGGTCCGGTATTGCTGGAAAATCAGTTGGAACTCATCCGGTGGATTGCATTCTATTATTGTTGTTCCGAAGGGGAGGTTCTAAATTTATGCATACCTGCCAGTCTGAAACCGGAATCTTTGCTGCATATTTTACCGGGTGAAAATTTACCACCGGATGGGGTGTTGCAAAAACTTACCCATCAGGCGTTTTTTCATCAGTTGGTGGCTTCGGGAAAATTAACTTTACCCCATGCCACTAAAATTCTGAATATCAAATATCCCCATCCTCGCCTTCAAGCTTGGAAAGAACAAGGTTGGATCACCTATGACCGGGAAATGCAGGTTGCCTACCGTCCGCGCATGCGGACAACCGTAGAAATTGCCCCTGAGTTTCGGGATAAAGAGGCGCTTGAATTAATTCTAAAAGAACTGGAGAAGACCCCAAAGCGAGAACTGGTCTTTATTCAAATCGTGTCCGCATGGTTTGCCGGTAAAAAATTAACCCCGTCTGAAATTAAAAAAATCACCGGGGTATCTGAGTCCGTTTTAAAGACCCTTGAGCGACAGGGCTATATCGTATTTACGGAGGAACAAATAGATCGGACTGCCGGCCTGGAATTTAATGAAAGAGGGGTAGGGGAAAGACTTACGGAAGAACAAACCCGGGCATTAGCTGAAATTCGAAATAGTTTTCAAGAGAATCCACAAAAGCCCGTTCTGATTCAGGGAATAACAGGGAGTGGAAAAACCAGAGTCTATCAGGAACTGATTCGAGAGGTAGTTGAGCAGGAGAAGCAGGTGTTGTACCTAATTCCGGAAATTGCCTTGACCCGACAAATTATTGACCGGATGAAATCGGAATTCGGGGAAAAAGTTGGGGTGTATCACAGCAGATTTAACGATCAGGAGAGGGTAGAGATTTGGAATAAAGTTCTGGAAGGACATTTTCAGATTGTGATTGGGGTTCGATCATCAGTGTTTTTGCCGTTTCGGGATTTGGGCTTAATCGTGGTCGATGAGGAGCAGGACCAAAGCTTTAGACAACATGAGCGGCCACCATTTTACCATGCCCGTAATGTGGCTTTATGGTATGCAAGGCATTTTAAAATTCCGATTGTGATGGGGTCGGCAACCCCTTCGATGGAATCCAGATACAATGCCGAAATGGGGCGTTTTTTTCTTGTGAAGATGAAAGAAAGGGCTCAGAACGCCATTCCCCCGGCCATATTTAAAGTGGATATGCATCAGCAGGAGAAGAATGGTTTAAGCAGAGGAATTTTTTCGGATGTGCTGATTCACGAGTTGGAGAATTGTCTGCAAAAGGGGGAACAGGCTATCCTATTGCAAAATCGTCGGGGTTTCGCGACCGTCCAGATTTGTAAAGCTTGTGGCACAATGACGCGTTGCATTAATTGTGATATCAGCCTGTCTTGGCATAAACATTCACATGAAATGAAGTGTCATTACTGCGGTTATAATCAAGATCTTAGCCACCGTTGTGAAGCTTGTGGATCGATGCAGATGGCACTCCAGGGATATGGTACAGAAAGGGTAGAAGAGGAGCTGGGCGAAATTTTCCCACATGCCACAATTGTTCGGATGGATCAGGATTCCACTCGCCGAAAAAATGCGTCCGACCAGATTATTGAAAGAATGGAGCAGGGGAGTATTGATATTTTGGTTGGGACTCAAATGGTTTCCAAAGGCCTGGATTTTGAAAAGGTTTCATTGGTTGGAATCATAAATGCCGATCAGACCCTGGGATTTCCGGATTTTAGAGCTACCGAACAAGCCTATCAGTTATTTACTCAAGTCGCCGGTCGGGCAGGTAGAAGGTCTCATCAAGGCCGGGTAGTTATTCAAACCCGTAAATCCAGCCATGTGGTTTTCGAGCTTCTGGAGTCTGATTTTGACGCTTTTTATGAATGGGAAAAAATCAATCGGCAGTCAGCACATTATCCTCCTTTTACCCGCCTGATTCGCCTGGAAATCAGACACGCCCGCGAGGATGCCGTGACCATTGCAGGAGATCAGTTGGGCGAAGAATTGAGTAAAAATTTCGGAAAATCGGTGTTGGGACCGGAAGCCCCTCTGATTCCTCGGATTCGAAATGAAAATCGTTTACAGTTTCTAATAAAGATTAATCCAACCACCGATGCGGTAAAAGTCCGGAAAACCTTACTTCTCAGCATCGAGAACTTTGATAAAACCCCTGCTTCCAAAGGGGTCAAAATCCGCATCGAAGTTGACCCATGAAAATTTTTCCCTGCTGCAAGGAATTATGCGACAATCGAATTTTTATTTTATTCTTTTAATTGCCATCCTCGGGGTGCTGATTGCCGGCGCTTGTATTCCCGTAATGGATGTGGATGCCGCTCAATACGCATCCATTTCCCGGGAAATGCAAGAAACCGGCAGTTATTTGAAGATTTACAACGGGGGGAGAGAGTATCTGGATAAACCTCCTTTGCTCTTTTGGCTTTCCTCCATCTCAATTTCTCTGTTTGGTGCATATAGTTGGGCATACAAATTACCTTCTATTTTGTTTTCTATTTGGGCGGCCTGGGGAATTAGTAGATTGGGAAAACAGTGGTTTGGGCAAAATGCCGGATATGTTTCTGCCTTGATTTGGATGACTTGTCAGGGATTTTTTCTCATGAATCTTGACGTCAGAACAGATTTATTGTTGACCTCCAATATCATTTTGGCTGTTTGGCAGTTTGATCGTTTTTTGAGCGAAAGAAAGATTTGGTCAGGGATTTTTGCAGGTTTTTTCACGGGATTGGCAATGTTATCCAAAGGGCCATTGGGCCTCATTTTGCCCGGAATTTATGTTGGACTGTTAATGGTCCAGCATCCCAGTTGCCGGGATTTTTTGAAAAATCCTAAAATTTGGGTGTGGCTTCCTGTACTGATTTTAGTCTTAACGCCCATGACTATTGGATTGTATCAACAATTTGATTTAGAGGGTATTTATTTCTATTACTGGAAGCAAAGCTTTGGTAGAATTACCGGAGAAAACGAGTGGAGAAATGGCGCAGGGCCTTTCTTTTTGACCCAGAATCTTTTGTGGGCAGCCTTGCCCTGGACCTTTGCTTGGCTTGGGGCCTTTATGGAGTTCTTACTACAATTGAAATCGAATTTTTATAATGCTATTCGTTCCAAAGCCGCGGTGCTTTGGAGCTGCATTTTAATACCGCTGATTGTTCTTTCAAGGTCCCATTACCAATTGCCACATTACATTTTTGTGGTTTTACCCTTTTTAAGTTTACTCACGGCCGCGTATCTCGGAAGGTGGATGATGCAGGTCCAAAAACAGAATTTTCTGCTGCGTTTTCATGTGTTTCAGGCTGTTTTATGCGCTTTAGCCGCCTGTTTCCTTGAATTTTTTGTGTTTTCCTCCGAAAGGATGGAATTCCGTGTTTTATGGGTCCTGGGAATCGCCATTGTATTCTTTTGGGTTGTTCTGAATCGGAAATGGGAATCTGCCAGGTTTCACTTAGTGTTTTTGCCTGCGATAACGGCGATTCTGGTGAATTCGTATCTAAATTTTTCATTTTATCAGGGCTTATTGCCGTATCAGCCCTCTGTCAAGATTTCGGAGTATTTTCGGCGATCCGGCCAAAGTCCGGAAAAATTATTTGTGTACCGTTATGGGGCGTCACATTCCTTGGATTTTTTTACCAGAAAAACCAATTTGGTTATCTATGAGCCCAAAGATATTCAGATGGTCGGAGCCAAATTTTTAGTTACGGATGAAGCCGGTTTTCTGGAGTTGTATAAAGCTCTTCCGGAAGTACGATTAGTTCGTGTCTATCCGGATTATCAGGTGCAGTTTATCAGTCTGCCATTTTTGAATCCTGCCACCAGAGCAAATCACGTTCATAAGATTTACTTAATTCAGGTTTAATCCATAAGTATTAGGGAATCAATTTAATAGCCGTTTTTAATTCCTATAATTTATATTATGTTAAGTGAAAGTTTTTCCCTGCTGCAAGGTAAACTTTGCAGCAGGGAAAAATTATAATACGAGGGTTAGCCCAAACTCAAACTCCCCTATGCGCGGATATTTATATCCGCTAACCGGATCGGATTTGGGAACATTGTAGTTTATCCCGTTGCGGGAATAACCATAACTTTTTGAGGAATCAAAAACCTCATTAAATCGATACATCACATTTATCCCTAAGGACTTATAAACAAGGCGGACAAATCCCGTATATCGAAGAGGAATAAGTCCCTCTACAAAATGATATTTACCTGTAGTCAGGACATTGTTTGCATCCCGGGTTTCCATTTTATAACTGCTCCCCAATCTTAAACCCGCACTCCCCCCTATCTGGACAAAGGCAACCGGCTTCTTTTTGCCGTCCTTTTCTGTGAAGGTTAAATTCGTCCTGAAACACATGGGGAATTCAAGGTATGAAACCCTGAGTTTTTGACTTTCATGTAATATTGTGTCAGGAAATGTTTTACCAGATCTTTGAAAAAAATATAGACGAAAAAAAGCAACTCCTGGTTGAAAATCAATTGAATATCTATAGGATAACGGTAGATTAAACCCTAAAGACAAAACATTTGTGCCCGAACGAGCCGCGTTTAGAGGCACAGAATCAAAGGCCGCGTCCTGACGCGTAATCAAAAATCCCCGGGTAAAAAGAATATCGAATCTTTGATTGTTTTGTGTCGAAAACGGTGTTCGTGTAATTTTCTCAAATTGAGTTTCTTTATCAGTACCCGAGGACTGGGGATTTTTTTCCTGCTGGGCGCTTGCCATTGGAATAGCGGAAAACCAACCCAAAAAACAAATAAGAATCCAACATGGATATAGCTTATATTTTAACATAGCTCAAAGAAACTAAATTTCTGCTTTTCCTGTCCTGTTTGTTTATAGATGTAACTAAAAATAATGAATTTTATTCCCTCAAGATTTAATATTCGTGTCTATGGTCTTTTGATTGATCCCGAAACGAGAAAGCTATTGGTGTGCGATGAGGTTCGTTTTGGAAAGAAGTTTACCAAATTCCCCGGCGGAGGGTTGGAACTAGGAGAAGGTATTCTGGATGGTTTAAGGCGAGAATGGTTGGAAGAAACCGGATTAGACATTCAAAATCCCCGACTATTTTATGTAAATGATTTCTTGCAAGTTTCTGCTTTTAGTTCACAAGACCAGATTATATCTATCTATTATTTAATTGATTGTAATTATTTAGGTAAACTAAAACTTAAGAATAATCGGTTCGATTTTGACCTGGTTCAGGAGGGCGAAATTCTTTTCCGGCTTGTGGAGATGGAGGCCCCCCTGCTAGAGGAAATGTCTTTCCCGATTGATAAAATCGTCGTAGAAAAGTTAATGCGTTTGACCGGAAATCTGCAGTTCAACGGAATTTAATGAGGAGTTCGGTATCATCGGCAATGTTACCTTGAAAATGGATTTTTTACTTCCGATTACAAGAACGGCGTTTTCATCATAAAATATCACCTCATATAGATTTAACGGCGTTGTCATTTTGATAAGGTCCCAATTTGAACCCTTATTTTTCTCTCGATACCATAAATTACCCGACCCGGAACTTGCCAATTCCCATTTTTCTCCGCTCGTATAATCCCAAATAAGACCTCCGGGCAAGCACTCAAAATTCATGGTAGGATTTGAATTTTCGTTTTGAATTGAGCATTTCCTTAAATGGCCGGCTTGGTTCCTTAGATTTCCGGATCTCCCACCGGCAAGAATGAGTTCGCGATTAGAGGAAATATCCAGGTCATGGTAGAGATTTCGATCTTTCCAGGGGGCTTTTTTCCAGGCGTCTCCCCTATTACCACCTGAATATACCTGGCTACCCAGGGGGGAATAAGTTAATGCGAGAATCTCCTGTGACATAGTATCATATTTTAGACGCCAAACCATTTTTGAAAAGCTTCTAAATACCGGATTCCAGGTATTACCCCCGTCTTGAGTTTTGAGAATAAAGCCATGAGGCACTACCCTTTTACCTATGGCAATCTTAGATCTTCCTCCACAGATAAAGGCGGTCATGCTATCCACCACCATCAGATCGTAAAAGCAGGATTTAGAATGTTTAAGGAATTGTTGGGTGGTCCATTCTCCCTTTTCTGATATATATAGGGTACCTTGGTCGGAGGCGATTAAGATTTTATCTCCGAGTTTATTGATGCGTAG
>CANHCC010000079.1 GCA_947459115.1 Bacteroidota bacterium
CATCCACAAATACCGTTGGAGACTGGTTCCGTACTTCAACATTGCCCTCCCCATCTACACTTACGCCGGGGATGTTTTTCATCACATCAACAGCCGTCCCGCCTTTAGCACTGAGATCTTTTTCTACATTGAATATTCTACGATCTATCCCCATGGTGAAATTGGATTTTTCGGCTTCAATGACAACTTCTTCTAAAATGGAGGTGTCGGGTACCAAACGGATGTTTCCTAAATCCAGGTCAGGCGACTTCATGCTTAAAGTAAGGGTTTGTTGATAGGGAAGGTAGCCGATATACGAGATTCTGATTTTTAATTCTGTAAGCGGCAACTTATCTACCAGGAATTCTCCATTGGCTTTAACAATGCCCCCGCCAATGACTGTATCTTTTCTACCCGGTGATACCATTATGGTGGCATATTCCAGTGGGGTCTTGTCTGTTGCATCCAACACACGGCCATAGATTTTTCCAATGGCCGGAGGTCTCATCCCATTCCCCCTATTGCCTCCAAAAGAGCCTTGTCCCTGCAAATTTGCCCAAAGAAAAAACAGAAACAGGAAAGTATAACATAAGGAGAATAAAGAGGACTTGAAAGCTGTAAAACGCACGGTTGCAGAATCTGAGTGAATGGATACCAACGCCTGTCTCTATTTTGACAGAGGAATTGCTTGAAAATGAACATAAAATTATTAAAAAAATGGGATATTATTTTGAGGGGGCTCATGCTGCTTCCATTCTTGCAGGGCTAATTTCTTTTTGGTCTTGGGCATTGAGTTTTATTCATGCGTTTGTTTATAAGTCGCCTGTTTCAATTGGTCATTTGTTTTTTACCCGGAAAACCATCCCTTCTGAGCTTTTCTATTCAAATATCTTGGGATTAACATAAGTGAGGCGAAGAATCAAAGGGAATTTTAGTGGATATTCTATTATCTCTCAACTGTCTATGCCCATCCCTCGCCCGCTCCAAAAAAGGGAGGGGGAAGGGTAGACGAAAAAGGAGAGCAAAAAAAAATCACACAAACCTAATCGCCTATAGCATGCAACTTCAATTCTAACAAGTTGTCTAATGTTCAGTTTGGATGCTGTTGGAGGGAGGTCTAAATTTCGCAAAACCTACTGAGGCATTTTCCTGTAAATTGGCAAAATATCATGATTTTTATTTAATTTAGTAGATTATTCATATCTAAACATTCGTAAAATTCATGATGGCATCAAAACGAATCTTGATAAATGGACTTATGGGCTTGATTTTGTGGGCCTTGACGGGTCATTTGTCTGCTCAATCTTTATCCCGCAAATCTTTTTTGGCGTTAGAAGAGTCCGCCAAAAGAGCTATGCTTAAGAATTCGGCTTTTGTGATTGAAGATTTGGTAAATGGGAAGCCTTGGGTTAATGAAGCAGGGCCGGATATTATTCGTGTTCCCTATGCCCGCTTTTATGAGGGGACTTACGAAAGAAAAATGGCCATTCTATCCAAGCCTGAAGTGTATAAAGTGATGCCCCCGGAATGGCGAGAGCCCAAACATCAGATTCCCTATCGGGAATTAAAAAATCTCCCGGCAGAAAAACGGGAAAGATTAATGAAGGATACCACCCGTTTTGAAATCGTATATTGATCATGAGGAATTGTTTACGCACCTTAGCATTCGTTATTTGTTTGTTGGTTGGAATCCGGGGAGAAGTACATGCCCAGGCCGGTGAGTGCCTTGGCGCAGTGTGCTCCGTAGCGGGAACCCAATACGGGCCTCTTCAAACCACGACCTCCAACACCTTTGTGGTGACTGCACCCACAGGCATATTTGCCGGTTCTGAATATTATCTATACAGCGTTACCAGTGGTCAAACCTATGAATGGAGTATTTGCTCCGGCGATGGTGGTTTGGCCGTGGTGTTTGATGGTCAAATGAGTTTGATTAACCATTCCAATGCCACGGTGTTGTGTACTTCCGATGACAGATGCGATTTAATTCATCCTAAAATTCGTTGGACCGCCACTTTTACCGGAAATGTAAGGATACAGCTCAATGAGTATTACTGTCTTAACAATACAACCACGAATAATGTGGCCTGGCGTTGTGAAACCTGTGCCGGGAATTATGATCCCTGTGCCACTATTCCGATTATCCCCAATTGTAGCGTCGCTACTACATTCACCCAAACCGGAACTTCCGGAGCCTATTCTACCACCTCCTGTGGGTATAATACCCCCGGGCGTGAGATGATTTATGAATTTACTGCCCCCATTACCGGCACTTACAACCTGCAGGTAACCGCCTATACAACCTCCGGTGGTTTCACGGATTTCTTCTGGAAACCGGCTTCCGGTGGGTGTAACTCTTCCGGATGGAATTGTATCATGGATGTCAACAATAATGGGCTGTTTGTGCCCTTGACGCCTATGACCTTTACCGCGGGGGCTACCTATTACATCATGGTTGACCCGGAACATACAGGAAACACCAGTATTACCTTTAATCTGCCTTGCCCTGCAGCACCAAACCCTTGTGCAAATATTCCGGTGATTTCGGGGTGTGCCGTCAGTACGACCTCTACCATATTTGCTTTTACAGGCGCCTGGAACATCACCACTTGCGGCTTTAATACCATGGGCCTGGAACGCATGTATCAATTTACGGCGCCCATTACCGGGACTTATTCTCTTTCCATTACATCAGCCTCAGGTGGTATGGTGGATTACTTTTGGAAACCTGCCTCTCTTCCTTGTGACAATACTAATTGGAACTGTATAGGGAACTTTAATAGCCCGGGGACCTATCCTGGCGCCACGCCGATGGCATTTACCGCCGGTACTACCTATTATATTTTATTGGATAAAGAAACAACGACCAGTGGATTGCATACCTTTCAATTGCTTTGTCCCACACCGGCAGATCCAACCACCCCCTCAGCTGCTCCTAACCCGCTGTGTGTCGGAGGTTCTGTTACCCTGACCGCCAATGGGGTAGTGGGCACACCCTATTGGTACACCGGTTCCTGCGGTGGTACCCAGATAGGTACGGGGAATACTCTTACGGTTACGCCCGGAACGACCACAAATTATTTTGTCCGAAATTATAACGGGTATAATTTCAGCACCAATTGTGCAAGTGTTACCGTTACGGTAGAGCCCCTCATAGGAAATAATACCATTACCGCTAATCAAACGGTTTGCGCCAATGTGTTTCCCGCTACCCTGACAGGGAGTTTACCAACAGGCGGGAATGGGGGATACAATTATCAATGGGAGTCCAGTACTGCCTTGCCGGTCTGGTCTCCGATGCCTGGGGAAATCAATCCGACTTATATCCCCAACTTGCTATCCCAAAATACTTACTTTAGACGCATTACGACAGCCGGGTTGTGCGCCCCTTCCACCTCTAATGCAGTGAGTGTAACTTCTATCCCCAATGTAACGCCCGCCGTCAATATTACCACACCGTCGAATACCTTATGTGCGGGCAACACGATTACCTTTACTGCAAATGGGACCAATCGAGGTTCTGCGCCTGTTTACCAATGGTATCTCAACTTTAATCCTGTAGGGGGGAATTCTTCAACCTACACCTCAAGTTCATTTGCCAATGGGGATCAAATTACATTGGACATGACTTCGAATGCACAGTGTGCAACGCCCACGCAGGTTGGGGCAAACACGGTTACTTTGCAGGTATTCTCCATCCCTGCACTGCCTGTCATTCAAAGTAATTCTCCGGTGTGTGTAGGCAATGCCCTGAGTTTTTCTTCTAATGCAATTTCGGGAGCCGTTTACAATTGGACTGGTCCGGGAGGGTACAATTCAAACAATCAGGTGGATTCAAGAAATCCTGCCCTTGTTGCGCATTCCGGTGTCTATTCCCTTTCTCATACCGTCAATGGCTGCACAGGGCCAATTGCTACAGCTACTCTCGCGGTACAACCCTCTATTTCTCCAATCACTCTGACCGCCTCTCAAACCTTGTGTCAGGGGGCGACAGCGGCTGCATTGAGTGCCTCAGTTCCAACAGGAGGCACAGGGGCCTATCAATATCAATGGGAAACTTCAGCAGATAATTCCACCTGGGGTGTATGGAGCAGTGGAACTGCCACAACCCTATCCCCCGGGATTCTGTCACAATCCACTTATTTCAGAACCTCTGTAACTGCCGGGGTTTGTCTGGCATCGGTATCTAATTCGGTGGTGATTGTGATTGAGCAACCCATAGCGTTAAACACTATTTCGTCGGCACAAACCCTTTGTGCCGGTAGCTCGGCACAAACCATTAGTGGAAGTACACCTACAGGCGGCAACACTTCTTACCAATACCAATGGCAGTCAAGCCCTACCGGCAGTGTCTGGACCAATATCAGCGGTCAAACTAATCTGAATTTCAATCCCGGAGCTCCTGCTCTCAATAGTCTCTTTAGGCGATTGGTAACTGCCGGAGTTTGCCCTTCTTCTTCCAGTAATGTTGTTCAAATTCAGATTGATCCTCTCGTTACCAATAATACTATAGGCTCGGCACAAACCATCTGTCCGGGATTTTCACCGGCAGCATTTACAGGTTCAATCCCTGCCGGGGGCCTGGGAACCTATACCTATCAATGGGAAAGTAGTTCTAACAACTCCATTTGGACCACTATCCCTAATGCAACGGGACAGACATTTACCGAAGGAAATATTTCTTTTAGTGCCTACTACCGTCGTCAGGTGAATTCAGGGGCATGTCAGTTAACCTCCGGTAATATTTTACTGACGGTTATTCCTGTTGTAACCAATAATACAGTTTCCACCAGCCAGACCCTTTGTGTGGGGGGGACATTTGCCCAACTGACAGGTAGTTCACCAGGTGGTGGGGCAGGGACTTACACTTACACTTGGGAAACAAGTGCCAATAATTCGTCCTGGTCCACAATACCAGGAGCTACCAATCAGAGTTATTCCCCCGGCATTGCTGTAAGCTCGCTTTACTACAGGCGTGTCATTGCATCCGGAACCTGTACCGGTGCGGCTTCTCCTTCTGTGATGCTTTTGGTTGAGCAGTTATTGGGTAACAACAGTATATCCGCCAATCAAACCATTTGTAACCTACAGAATGCAGCGCCTCTTGCAGGTACTCTGCCCTCAGGGGGAAATCAAATCTACCTCTATCAGTGGGAAACCTCATCAGACAATAGTACCTGGAATGATTTTGTGGGTGAAACCCAACAAAATTTATCCCTCACCGGACCTTCTGCAAACACCTATTATCGCAGGTCTGTGCAGGCCGGTTTATGTCCCGGTAATTCAAGCTCAAGTGTCTCCATATTAGTTCTTGCCTCTATACTACAAGATCAGATTGGGACCTCTCAAACGATATGTAATGGCAGTAGCCCTGCCCAATTAACCGGTACGCAACCGATAGGAGGGAATGGGGTATTCCAGTTTCAATGGGAAAGTAGCCTGAATCAGTCAACCTGGCAGGCCATCACAAGTGCGACTCAGCAGAATTACAGTCCTCCCGCCCTGGCAGTGAGTACCTATTATCGCCGGGGCGTCAGCTCTGGTGCTTGTACGCAATATAATAGCCAGGTATTGATGACTGTATTACCCACTTTGGGCTTGAATCAGATTGGGAGTGACCAGACTTTATGTCCCGGCACAGCGCCAATGGTCTTGACAGGAAGTACGCCAACGGGCTCAACAGGCCTATATCAATATCAGTGGGAGAGCAGTCTCACTGGAAGTGGTTGGAGTTCAATTATCGGCGAGACACAGTCTCAATACACGCCTCCCGCATTAAGTCAGACGCAATATTACCGCAGGGTAGTATCCTCTCTCCCCTGTGCTGCTAATGCCAGTGCCTCTGTGCGTATGCTTGTTTTGCCTGTATTGGGTAATAATCAGATTGGCGTTGCTCAAACCATTTGTGAGAATACTTCACCTTCGGCCCTGACAGGTACCCTACCCACAGGCGGAGATGGGTTGTATCAATATCAGTGGGAAAGCAGCACGGCCTCTACAGGCCCATGGACGCCTATTTCAGGAGGGACTTCCGCATCATATGCTGTGCCGGTATTAACCCAAAGTGCCTGGTATCGTCGGGTAGTAACCTCGTTTACCTGTAGCAACAGCAGTGCCGGGGTTCAGATACAGGTGAATGTAAATCTGAGTCAAAATACAATAGGCAGCGGACAGACCATCTGTCAGGGGAGTGCGCCACAGGCCTTAACGGGGAGTGCGCCAACCGGAGGAAATGGATTGTATCAATATCAGTGGGAGTCAGCCACGGTGCTTCCTTCATGGCAAAATATTTCAGGCGGGACCGGCATAGGCTATACCCCTCCTGTCCTACAAAGGGGAACCTACTATCGTCGTATTGTTATCTCGAGTCCTTGTGCGGCCTCCAGTTCTACGCCAATCTGGATACAGGTAGATAGTTTACTTGGAAATAATGTTATTAATGCGTCACAGACCATATGTGCCGGTCAGCAACCCTCTGCTTTATTAGGAAATGTTCCTACAGGAGGTAGTGGGGCCTATGTGTATCAATGGGAGAGTAGTACGGATCAAAGTTCCTGGACGAGTGCAAGTGGCGGAACACAAGTCGGCTATACGGTCCCTGTGCTAACCCAAAATATGTATTTCAGACGGGTTCTCTCTGCAGGGATTTGCCCTTCTGTTAGCAGTACACCAATTGCTGTATTGGTTCTACCGGCAATTACGAATAACTTGATAGGCAGTTCACAGACCATTTGTATTGGAGGCATTGCCAATGTATTAACCGGTACTACCCCCGGTGGCGGGACAGGGACTTATGCGTATCAATGGCAATCTTCCAATAATAACAGTACCTGGGGCTCCATTCCTGCTGCTACGACTCAAACCTTTAGTCCCGGAAATATTTTTGTCAATACTTACTACCGATTGGCCATTAATTCAGGGGTTTGTCAATCCACCTCAACGATAGTTTCTATACAGGCCGATCAGACCAGCGGCAACAATATCATAGGAAGCAGTCAAACCATTTGTTCGGGGAATACGCCATCCTTGTTTACCGGATCATTACCAACCGGAGGCTTAGGTGTCTTTACCTATCAATGGCAAAGTAGTGCGAACCAGTCCACCTGGCAAAGTATCACAGGAGAGACCAATTTGAATTATGCATCTGCTCCACTTGTGGTATCTCAATACCTTCGCAGACAAGTATTTTCAGGCGGCTGTGCGCCGGTGGCATCCAATACCATTGTTGTTCAGGTCGTCCCTGTTCCATCTGCAACCCTTTCGGGCTCTACAGTTGTTTGCCCCGGAGGATCCGCTCAACTCTCGGTTAATCTTGCAGGCCAGGCACCCTGGAATTTTAGTTTCACAGATGGGACAACCACAACCACGATTACCGGTTATACCTCTACGAGTTACTTTGTAAGTGTGACTCCGGTTTCGAGCACCACCTATACCGTAAGCAGCATCTTCTCGGTATGTAATGGGCTACCATCCAATACCGCGGTTGTTACGGTGACCCCTGTTCCTAACGCAACCCTGACCGGAAGTCAAACCATTTGTAATGGTGCTCAGGCCGCGCTTAGTGTGAATTTCACCGGAATCGGTCCCTGGAATTTTGGCTTTTCCGATGGTAGCGTTAGTCAGAATGTCAATGGCGTGACCGCCAATCCGTTTGTATTTACTGTTTCGCCGGGTGCGCCAAGAACCTACACTTTAACGTCTGTAGCTAATGCTTGTCCCGGTGTAGTCAGCGGTACGGCGGTTGTCATGACCTATGCCCCGCCCCATGCCTTTATCTCTTCAAATCAAACTATTTGTCTTGGAGTGGGCACAACTTTGTCTATTAACCTAACCGGTATAGCGCCATGGGATGTGGTTTACACCGATGGCACCAATACCTATCCGGTCAATGGCATTCCATCTTCCCCCTATACTTTCACGGTTACGCCTGCATTTAATACCACCTATACGATGGTGTCTGTAACGAATGGTTGCTCAGGGGTGGTAGCCGGTATTGCAGATCTTTCGGTAAGGCCTGCACCATCTGCGAGCATAAGCGGAAGTCAAAGTATTTGTTCGGGTGATGGCGTAAGATTATCTGTGAATTTAACAGGTGTGGCACCTTGGAATATTACCTATACCGACGGAACCACTTCCACAACTGTTACTGGGATTCTTTCCTCCCCCTATACCTTTGCTGTCACACCCGCGACTTCCAGAAATTACACCCTCACCAATGTGTTTGCGACCTGCTCGGGTTCCGTATCCGGTGTAGCATCGGTAACGGTTGCCTCCCCGGCAGTCGGATTTTTGACCGGGAGTGCCACTATTTGTCAGGGCGCCTCTACCGCTATTCAAGTTGGTTTATCAGGTGCTAGCCCCTGGTCAATCACCTATTCAGAAGGCACAACGGCAATTACGGTAACGAATATCTTATCCAGTCCTTATATCTTTACCGTGACCCCTAGTCAATCCACAAACTATAGTTTGATTAGTGTGAATTCTGCCTGTTCCGGTACTGCTGCAGGGTCTGCGACCGTTGTAGTAAATCCGGTTCCAACAGCGACTATGAGTGGTACGGTCCCATTCTGTGTTGGCGGAACGGCTCAGGTGAATATTCAATTAACCGGTGTGGCGCCATTTTCTGTAACCTACAATAATGGGGGGCCTCCGGTTACTGTCAACGGCATTACTTCGAATCCGTATGTGTTGAGCTTGACACCGGTTGTTTCCTCCACTTATACCGTCACGAATGTTTCCTCTACCTGCGGGGGGATTGCCTCAGGTTCTACGGCCGTGGTACTGGAATCTCCTCCGAATGCGGTTTTGAGTGGTACACAAACGACTTGTGTTTCTGTGCCTGCGATTTTAACTGCCAATTTTACCGGTACAGGGCCTTTCACCTTAACTTACACAGACGGGTTTGCGAACTATACGATTCAGCAGATTACTTCAAATCCTTATTCCTGGTCGGTCAATCCGGGAACCTCTCAGAAGACTTATCAATTGTTAAGTGTTACAGGGGCTTGTGCCGGTACGGTCAGTGGAACAGCCATTGTAGATGTTGAGCCCAGACCTGTGGCCATCTTATCTACTCCATCCGGGGTTTGCGTAGGAAATAATGCCCAATTCTCTGTCTCAATTACGGGTAATGCGCCCTGGGATCTCACCTACACCGACGGAACCAATGTGTATTCAGAAAATGGGATTCTGAGCAGTCCTCATGTTTGGACTGTTACGCCAACTACCACTGCAACCTGGTCTCTCCTGAATGTGTCCAATTCTGCCTGCATCGGTACGGTCCTCAATACGCCTATGGAAATCCGTGTATCGAATCCTCCCTCCGTGTCCTTTACCGGGAACACAACCATCTGTGGCGGCGGGAATGCAACGCTTTCCCTCAATCTCACCGGAACCCCTCCCTTCACATTTGAATATACAGATGGAACGACCAATTATCTGATGACAGGACTGCAGGGAGATACTACCATTCAGGTATCCCCGTCGGATACAGTTATCTATAGAGTGGTGCAATTGGCCTCTTCTGGATGTTCTGCCTCTTCGATAGATTCGGTAATTGTTAATGTAATTCCTGCGCCATCCCCTGCTTGGGTTGGAGCGGATCAAACGATTTGTTCTCTGAATGCAAGTTTGGTTGCCAACAATCCAATCTCCGGAACCGGTGTATGGTCTGTGGTCTCAGGGACAGGAATTATTGCCAATCCGAATGCATTTAGTACCACCATTTCAGGAATGTCTATTGGATTAAATGTGGTCCAATGGACCGTCAGTAATGGACCCTGTGTTAGTGCTGCACAAATGAATCTATTTGTATCTACCCCGCCCACCAATGCGAATGCGGGGCCGAACCAAAATATTTGTGGAACCAATACCGTGATGGCGGCTAACACGCCACTCAATGGTACAGGTACCTGGTCCATTGTCTCTGGTACCGGCGTTATTGCGGATGTAAACAATCCCAATACATTGGTTTCGGGTATTTCGGCCGGACAATTGGTGCTGATGTGGACCATCACCTCAGGAAATTGTGTATCCAATGCAACCGTTACCATTAATGCCTCACCCAGTGCGCCTGTTGCGATTGCCGGTAATGATCAACAGATTTGTTCCGGTACAACCCTGCTTTCCGCTTCGCCTATCAATGCTACCGGACAATGGTCACTTGTGAGTGGAAACCCCGTAACGCTTACAAACCCCAATTCTCCGCAAACCCTGGTGAGTGGGTTAATCCTTGGGTCCTATCAATTCGTCTGGACGACTGTCTCCTCCGGTTGCTCCAATACCGATACGATGGTCGTGCAGGTGATTCCGGCCCCGACTGCTAATTTCTCCTTCATTCAGTATGGGTTCGATGCAGATTTTACCGATCTCTCACAAGGGGGTATTACAGCATGGGAATGGGCATTTGGAGATGGCGCGATAAGTACACTTCAGAATCCGCATCATACCTATTTGCAGGCAGGCTCCTATGATGTAAGACTCATTGTGACCAATGCCTGTAGAAGAGATACCATCTTCCGGAATCTCAGAATCTTTGGCGTTGGTGTAGAGGGAGAAATTGAAAATGCTCTAAATCTGCAAGTGTTCCCGAATCCGGCTGATCAGGGATTCTTTAATCTCAAGTTGGATAATCTTGATGGAAGTGCCTCTGAAGTAGAACTCAGGATTATATCTGTCACAGGCGCTGAAGTGTATAGTCAGACAATAGAGGCCCTGGGCAAAGATCGTGTGGAGGCGAGAATCGTACCGGATCGTCCTCTATCCAAAGGTTTGTATATGTTGAAAGTGAGGTATGGCAATCAATCTGCCATCCTCCAGCAAATGATACGATAATCCTTGCAGCAGGGAAGAATTTACAAGTGAAATTAATATCAAAATGCCCGGTACCTTCCGGGCATTTTGTTTTTAATTTCCCGGATGATTCTCGATAAGGATTTGGGATAGTGTGCGCGTTCCTCGATTCTGTCTCTTGAGGAAAGAATGAGGGATTCAATTTGTTTCAGATCCGCTTTCAAATACCGGTATTTCTTCAAAAAGGGTAACCATGAAAAACGGGTCTTCAAAAATAAATTGGCGCAATATAGGACTCGGGAAATCCCCGCCACATGAATCAAATGCAGAGCCGCTTTATTTCGTCTGGAAATCCTTTTAACCGTTTCGGATTTTACTTTTCCTATTGTGGCGGACACCGGGTGGAAACAAATCGCTCCGGGTTCATACAGACATATCCAGCCTGCTCTCCAGGCACGGATACCCAGATCCACATCCTCGCAATAATATGGATTAAAAACTTCATCGAATCCTTGCAGCTTCTCGAGGTAGGTTCGTCTTACCAAGGCATTGGCCCCACTTAAAAAC
>CANHCC010000080.1 GCA_947459115.1 Bacteroidota bacterium
TAAAAGGGCCGGTGTTGCCCTTGAAGTCAATGGACTCTTCCGGCTTGAACAACATTCCCTTATGCGGATCTACTTTGAGCAGGAAGTAACGCAGCGCACCTAATCCTAAGCGTTTGTATAAAGCTTGTAGTTCAGCTTCCTCCATACCCTGGGTTTTACCGAGCGCCTGGGTTTTTTCTTCGGACATGCGAATCATCTCAGAAATGAGATCATCCGCATCTACGACAGTGCCTTCACGGGATTTCATTTTTCCGGAAGGGAGTTCCACCATGCCATAAGACAAATGGAAAAGCCCATCGGCATAAGATTCCCCTAATATTTTCAAGATAGCGAACAGGGCTTTCATTTGATGTTCCTGTTCATTTCCAATCACATAAACAGAGCGTTGGATGCCATAATCTTCAAACTTCAGTCGAGCTGTACCTATGTCCTGAGTGATGTAAACGGAGGTTCCATCACCTCTCAGCAGGAGTTTCTCATCCAGCTTCCACTCTTTTAAATCAACCCATACAGAACCATTGTCTTTCCTAAAAAACAGACCTTTTTGAAGCCCTTCCTCCACCACAGATTTACCAAGGAGGTAGGTTTGGGATTCGTAATAGGTTTTATCAAAGACGATATCCAGCATTTGATAGGTGGCATTAAATCCTTCGTACACCCATCCATTCATGGTTCGCCAGACCGCAAGCACCGACTCATCGCCAGCCTCCCATTGCGTCAACATCTTACGAACATCGAGTAAGATGGGAGCAGAATTTTCGGCGTCTTCCTGAGACAACCCTTTGCTGACTAAATCCGCCACCTGCGCGCGGAAAATCGTTTCGTAGCGCACATAATATTTTCCGACAAGATGATCGCCTTTGATACCTGAGGATTGAGGCGTTTCCCCATTGCCTTCCAGGATCCAGGCCTGCATGGATTTGCAGATATGAATCCCACGGTCATTGACCAGAGTGGCACGAATTACCTCAAAGCCATTGGAGGCCAGCATACGACACAACGCCTCGCCCAGAAAAATATTTCGGAGATGACCGAGGTGCAGAGGCTTATTGGTATTCGGGGAAGAAAATTCCACCAGAACCTTATCCCCTCTGGAGGGATTATTTGCCACCAATTGTTTTTTCTCTTGAAGAACATCAAAAACCTGAAGGATCTCAGCCCAGCGTTCAGGCGTAAATTCCAAATTAAGAAAGCCTTTGACCACATTCCAGGAGGCCACGCCAACCTTTAGATCGAGCAATGCCGTTCCAATTTTTTCTCCGGCTTGTTCAGGAGACAAACGGGTTAATTTTGCTAAAGGAAAAATATTGAGGGTGATATCTCCCGGATAATCTTTGTGGGTATCCATCAATAAGAAGGCCGGTGCAGGGATATCTGCAAACAGACGCTCCCATACATCCTGTAATGCAAGCATTAACCAGGTATGAGAACCTGGTGCAGAATTGATATTGAGTTGGTTCATAAAATCAGACGGGTTCCCGTGTAAGGGTTGTAATAAATTCGACAACGGTTTCAGCCATTCGGTTTCTGGTATCCAGCAAGGGATTTATTTCCGTGATTTCCAGGCAGACCAGCCTGGGCTCCCGCCACAACCGCAACAAAAGATCTAAGGCATCTTCCTCCTTCAATCCATTCGCCACCGGTGTTCCGGTGCCTACTGAAATGGTAGGATCCATGGAGTCCACATCGAAGCTGACATAAATTAAATCACAGGCGGAGAGGTAATCAAGGGTTTCGCGAACAATACCCGCAATCTTTTTCTCCTTAATATCATGAGGCTCATAATACCGAATATTTTTGTCGCGTATGACCTTCCATTCTTCCGGTTCGAGGTCGCGAATATCAATGTAAACAATGTCTTCGGGATTAACCTTGGGCTTAATATTTCCCACAGAGCATAGATTTTCCCATGCAACACAAGTAACCTCATCGGGGTTGTTGAGAGGATTCTCCGGTTTCCCCAGACCCATTGCTGCAGCGAGTGGCATGCCATGAAGATTACCGGAAGGCGTCGTATAGGGGCTGTGAATGTCGGCATGGGCATCAATCCAAATCACCCCAAGGCGTTTATTGGGATAGGCCATTTTGATTCCGGAAATAGTTCCACCGGCATTAGAATGGTCTCCGGACAGGACAATTGGGAAACTGCCGTTTTGGAGTATTTCAGATGTGCTGTTAGAAATTCGATTATACATTTCCACCATGGCATCAATCTTTTTGGCAAAAGGATAGCGGATGGGGCGCATCAAAACATCATCATTTTTATCCTTCACCCTCACCCATTCAGTCTGTTCAAAAATAGAACTCCCCTTATTGATTGCAGCCATTTTGAGGGCTTTTACACCGAGACTGGAACCACGCGTACCAGCGCCAAGTTCTGAGCAATTTTCCAGGAAGGTAAGTTTACGCATAAAATCTTCAATAATTATCTCGAATCCTGTTACTTTTGCACCGTAAATCACGGTTTCCACTAAGCATGCAAAGTTACGCAGAATTTCTTGACCAGAGTGTCGGCTTTCCCCAGGATGGGTTTCGTCTTGAGGACGATGAGTTGTATTTTCATGAGTTAAATCTGATGGAAATTATTGAGACCTATGGTACGCCCTTAAAGCTGACCTATCTGCCAATGATTTCTAAAAAAATTCAGCAGGCCCGATTGTGGTTTAATACCGCCATGCTGAAACACAATTACCGTGGTTCCTATACCTATTGCTATTGTACGAAGTCCTCTCACTTTAAGCATGTGATGGAGGAAGTACTAAAGAACGGCGTACAACTGGAGACCTCCTCTGCGTTTGATATGCCTATTATTGATGCGTTAGAAAAAAAGGGGTTGTTGACCAAAGACGTTATGGTCATCTGCAATGGCTTCAAGCGGGATGCCTACAAGCAACAGATTGTGGACATGATTCATGATGGGTATCGCAATATTATACCGGTATTAGACAATAAAGAAGAGTATAATTTTTACGATGACGAATTGGAAGAACCCACCAATTTTGGAATTCGAATTGCAGCAGAGGAGAAACCCAATTTTGAATTTTACACCAGTCGCCTGGGGGTTCGTGCAGATGAGTTGATTGACTACTATCACAACAAATTTGAGAACCATCCATTGTTTAAAGTGACCATGCTGCACTTCTTTATCAATTCCGGTATCCACGATACGCCGTATTACTGGAATGAATTGGAGAAGCATGTCACCACCTATTGCAAATTGAAGAAGGTCAATCCTCATCTAACGACCTTAGATATCGGAGGAGGCCTACCGTTCAAAAACTCTTTGACCTTTGAATACGACTATCAATACATGATAGATGAAATTGTAAGAAGGATCAAAGAAATCTGCGGGGAACATGATGTGGTTGAACCGGATATTGTAACGGAGTTTGGAAGTTTTACCGTTGCGGAAAGCTCCTGTGGGATATTCAAGGTATTGGGTCGTAAGCAACAAAATGATCGTGAGAAATGGCTGATGATTGATGGGAGTATGATTACCATGTTGCCGGATATTTGGGCCTTAAACCAGAGGTTTATATTATTGCCTGTGAACAATTGGGATGCAGAATATGAGCGGGTGAATATTGGGGGGATGACCTGTGACAGTCAGGATTTTTACAACCAGGAAGCGCATGTAAATGCCATTTTCATGCCCAAAACCCGGAAGTTGCAGTATTTGGCATTTTTCAACACCGGTGCGTATCAAGAGGTATTAAGCGGCGTTGGGGGTATTCACCATTGTTTAATCCCCACGCCGAAGCATGTATTGATTCGACGGAACAAGGACGAGACTTTGAATTTCGAGGTATTGAACGAGGAGCAAAATAGCAAGCAGGTATTGAAAATATTAGGCTATACCTAATCCTTGCAGCAGGGACATTTTTTCATGTGATTTTTGGGTGCATTTGTCCTTGATTTCCGGTAATACAATCCTGTATATTGGGCGCAAACAAACTGCTACCCAAAATGGAAATCAATCACAAATTCGAACCCGGGTGCCTTTATCATGAGATAATGCGCGCCAATGCAGATGGTCTGCTGTTTAAAGACAGAAAGGATCATTTGGATTTTCTCATCCGTCTAAGGAAATTTATTCTTCCCTGCTCGGAGATTATCTGTTATGCTTTATTGGGCAACCATGTGCATCTGTTGCTCAGGCCCCACCCGCCGGAAGTATTGTCCAGGATATCCAAACGGCTAAAGCATTTGGATTTTGTCTTGCAGCCCCATGAATTGGACGATTATCTCGAGGGGAAATTTCATACCGAAGAAATTTATTGGCCCGGCGCGCCGGATATTGACTATCATGAAAGAATCGTATCCAGTATTCGAAGTTTGAAAGCCTCTTACAAAATGTTATACCGGCACAAATACAATCATAAAGGCGTGTTATGGGGCCGGGACAAAGTAACCAAACTATTACCTGAGGCGCATGATATTGTTCGAACAATCGTTTATATTCACAAGAATCCGGTGCATCATGGCCTCATACAAACATTGGAGGAATGGGAATTTTCTTCCTATTGGGAGATTGTAAATCAATCCTCTAACATTGTGAGGCCTGAATCCGCAATGGCTTACATGGGTACGAGGAAAGACTTTGAGGAATTACACAAGATTGAGCCGGGGGACTGGGGCCGGAAAAGTAAGCTAGCCTCAAAATGAAAGCGGGACACATGAAAATTTTTCCCTGCTGCAAGGAAAAACTTACATAGGGCCGGTGTAGCCGAATACGCGTTTCAAAATATCGGTAATTCGACTGACGGGATCTTTACGAATTTTGCCCTCCTCTTCCGCAAGCAGGATGAACAATCCATCCAGGGCTCTGTTGGTAGCATAGGCTGTCAGGTCGGTATTGACAGGTTTTACCAATGGGATTTTATTGTAGGTTGCAGTAATATCCGTCCAGTGTTTTGTAGCCTGAACCTGGTCCAGGGAGTTTTTAATGACGGGGTAAAACGCATCATAGAGCGGCTTTCGGGTATGCTTTCGAAAGTAATCGGTTGCTGCTGTCTCATTACCCTTTAATATCCCTTTTACATCTTCCCAAGCCATCTTTTTTACAGCATCTGCAAAAATCGGTGCAGCTTTGGAGGCAGCGTCCTCTGCGCCACGGTTCAGAGTCAATACAAAATCGTCCACAAGTTTATTGAATCCTAACTGCCTGACTTTATCGGCAACATTCTGAGCCTCGGACGGAAAAGGAATAAACAAGCGTGGATTTTTGAAATACCCGTCGGTTCGGTTAGCAGATTGGGAAGCTTTCCTTGAACCAACTTCGATAGCCTCCCGCAATCCGGCCAAAATCTCCGCATCGGTTAGGGGTGCAGGTGTATTGCCGGTAGTAGGACCACCCGGTATCGGTATAGTAAGACCACAGGAATTAAACAAGATGGAGATTGGCAATAATAACAAAATCAGACGCATTTTCATACCGACAAAAATACCAGGAAGATTTAAGAAAAATTAAGAAACACAAAGAAACTGAACTACCCCCTAAATCATTGCCCTTTTTAATGTAAGAATTTGTTTGTCCTGATTAGATCTGTCTCCGAGGTCAAAGGAGAGAATATAAAAAAAGCCATGTTTTCCGGGAGAAAACATGGCTAACATTTTGGTGGACTGTACTGGATTCGAACCAGTGACCCCTACCCTGTCAAGATAGTGCTCTAAACCAACTGAGCTAACAGTCCTAATTAGTGGTGTAAAATTAAGCCTTCGATGCTAATTCCACAACTTTAATTATTCTCGCGGCCAAATTCCATCAGGTAACTTTTGATGAATTCATCCAGATTCCCATCCATCACAGATTGAATGTTACTGGTTTCAGTATTGGTTCTCAAGTCTTTCACAAGTTTATAGGGGTGAAAAACATAATTTCGGATTTGAGAGCCCCATTCAATTTTCTTTTTTGTGCCTTCGATTTTTGCTTGTTCCTCTTGTCGCCTTTCCAGCTCAGCCTGATATAATCTTGATTTCAAGAGTTTCATTGCCTTCTCTTTATTCATGAGCTGGCTACGCTCCTGCTGGCATTCAACAATTATGCCGGATGGATGATGGGTCAGTCGTACTGCGGTTTCTACCTTATTTACATTTTGCCCACCTTTCCCGCCGGCACGGAAAGTATCCCAAGAAATATCTGCAGGATTTACTTCAATTTCGATATCGTCTTCCACCAAAGGATACACAAAGACGGAGGCAAATGAAGTGTGCCTTCTGGCATTGGAATCAAACGGTGAAATTCTAACCAAACGATGGACACCGGATTCCCCCTTAAGATAACCGTATGCAAAACTGCCTGTCACCTCTATGGCACAACTTTTAATTCCGGCGCCATCCCCTTCTACCTCATCCACAATACTGAATTTGAGTCCATGTTTTTCTGCATACATGATGTACATGCGCATGAGCATGGAGGCCCAATCCTGACTTTCGGTTCCGCCTGCTCCGGAATTGATATTGATCACACAATCGTTTTGATCGGCTTCATCCGAGAGCATATTTTTAAACTCCAGGTCTTCAATCGCCTGAGTTGCCTCACGAAAAGCAATTGCCAAATCCTCTTCGGTTCCCTCTCCTTCTTTGAGAAAATCAAATACCACCTCTAAATCACCGGTCAAACGATCTGCTTTTTCCCAGGCATCTGTCCAGGATTTAATCTCTTTATTTTCTTTGAGTATTTTCTCCGCCTGTTTGGGATCATCCCAGAAACCCTGGCTTTCGGTCAAACGGAGATTAGATTCTAATCTTTCAAGCCTTTGATCGACTTCAAAGATACCTCCTCAGGGCTCCAACTCGCTCTCTCAAGTCTTTAACTTTCTCGCTGGTCATTGTTTTTCAAAATAAGATGCAAATATAAGGAGGATTGAGGACTTATACCGGATTAAGGACAGAATTGAGGCTCTGACTTAATTTCAGAAAAAAAAACCATTGTAGCCGTGGACAAATCCCGCCAATACTCCCCTGAATCCTTGTATTTTTACTCCGTGATTAAAGGCATCTATCATTTTGGGCGGTATTTACTGCTTTTAAGGAGTTTCTTCAAATCTCCGGAACGATTTTCCGTTTACTGGAATCTGGTTTTAGAAGAAATGGTTTCAGTTGGCGTAGGTAGTATTGTGATTGTGATTATTACCTCCGTATTTATTGGGGCTGTAACCACAGTACAGACAGCTTATCAATTGGTTTCAGGATTTATTCCCCGTTCAGCCATCGGGTCAGTGGTGGCTGCATCTGCTTTATTGGAGTTGGCCCCTACGATTACCTCTTTGGTCTTAGCAGGAAAAGTAGGCTCCCATATCGCTTCACAATTAGGTACGATGCGGGTTACGGAGCAGATTGATGCCATTGAAGTCATGGGTATAAATTCTGTATCCTACCTGATTATGCCCAAAGTATTGGGGTGTATTTTGGCTTTTCCTATTTTAGTTACCATTGCTGCTTTTTTAATTATTTTAGGCGGTATCGTGGCAGGAGATTGGACCGGGCAGGTTACAATTGCAGATTTTACGTTTGGCGCTCGGGGAACTTTTGAGACCTTTCAGGTAATATTTATGTTTTCGAAGGCTATTACTTTTGGCTTTTTAATTAGCTCCATCTCTGCCTATCAGGGGTTTTATGTGAGAGGCGGTGCACTTGAAGTGGGTCAGGCCAGTACGCGTGCGGTGGTGTTCTCCTGTATTTTGGTTTTGGTTGCCGATTATGTTTTAGCTCAACTCCTGCTCTGACCTTATGTCTATCGAAGTCAAAAATATCGGTAAATCATTTGGGGAAAATCCTGTCCTGAATGACATCAATTATCTGATGGAACCCGGAAAAGTCAATATGATTATTGGCATGAGTGGATGTGGCAAGAGTGTATTACTTAAGTGCATTGTGGGACTGTTAACGCCGGATACAGGAGAAGTTCTCTTTGATGGTCAGGATTTTCATCGTTCGCATTTTAAAGGACAGAGAGAAATCCGCAAGAATATTGGTATGCTATTTCAGGCTTCTGCACTGTTTGATTCCTTAACTGTCGAAGAGAATGTGGCATTTCCGCTGAAAATGTTTACGAGAAATAGTCCGAAAGAAATTTCCGACCGCGTTCATTTTTGCCTGGACAGAGTAAACCTCAGAAATGTTGGGCATTTACTTCCTTCTGAAATATCCGGGGGAATGAAAAAGCGTGTGGGCATTGCCCGTGCCATTGCCATGCAACCCAAATATTTATTTTGCGATGAACCAAATTCCGGACTGGACCCTCTCACGGCGTCCGTAATTGATAAATTAATTTATGAAATCACGCATGAGTACAAAATGACTACAGTTGTGGTTTCACACGACATGAATTCGGTAACAAATATTGGGGATAAAATCATGTTTTTGTCAGGCAAAACGAAGGCATGGGAAGGCGATCGACATAGCCTGATGAATAGCAATCATCCCGGTTTAAATGAATTTGTATTTGTATCGGATTTTATGAAAAATAAGAAATAAGAAAATTTTTCCCTGCTGCAAGGAATACATTCCTTGCAGCAGGGAAAAATTTTCACTTGTTAACACCCAATGCCCGGTATAATTGTACTCTTGACATATGCTGACTTAGGTTGATTTCTACCAAATCCATCCTTGCCTTAAGTGCATTCTGTTGGGCAAATAGAACCTCAAGATAATTTGCTCTACCTGCACGATACAACTCACGGGAGGTTTCAACGGCCTGATTCATTTTATCACTCTGGGTTCGACGCAGAACTGCTGCTTTCTTTAAATTTTCCATTCGATTCAACTCATTTACAATCTCGGTAAATCCATTCAAAATCGCTTTATGATATTCTTCCAAGGTAATTAGCTGATTGGCGGTGGCGGTATGGAAATTCGCTTTCAAAGCATTGCGATTGACCAGAGGCGTGATTAAATTGCCAATCGCATTATAAGCAATTGAGGCTGGTGTGAGGAATAAATACTGAGGATCAAATGCCTGAAAACCAATTCCCGGCGTAATAGCAAATCTTGGATATAAAGCCGCTTGTGCTGCACGAACATTGAATCGCTGAGATTCAAGTTTAAGTTCGAGGGCTTTAATATCTGGTCGGTTTTGAAGATATTGGGCCGGGATATCAAGAATGGATACACCTTCTAACTCCGATAAAAGGTGTTTCTTTTGACGCACTACCGACTGAGGAAAACGACCTAAAAGGAAATTAATCGCATTTTCTTCTTCCGTTATACTTTGAAGTAAATTTAATTCCATCACTTCCCAATCCAAAAGCTGTGCAGTGAATTGCTGAATTTCTAACGCATTGGAATAACCAGATTCCTTCTGAGTTTGTACCATTTCCAAAATTGTCTTTTGTCTAGAGATGGTTTCTCGAATTATTTCCAATTCGGCATCTAAAGCAAGTAATCGATAATAATGAATCGCAACATCGGCTTTTAAAGATAAAGCGAGGAACTTCATGCCTTCTTGAGAAGCAAGATATTCTGCTTGAGCCGCTCTTTTTCTATTTTTGAATCTTCCCCACAAATCGATTTCCCAAAAAGCCTGAACCCCGAAATAATAATCCGGCAAATCAATGGGAATCATCTGCCCGGGAGTAATTTCTGTTACTATGTTGCCAGCCCCATCCATTGTGTAAAGACCGAATCGCCTGACCCCGCCTGCAATTTGGGAATTTATCGTAGGCAACTGATCTGCCTTTGCAGCCTTTACCCCGGCTCTTGCAATTTCCATTCTCTGCAACGCCATCTTCATGTCGGGATTCTGTTGAAGGGCAGAATCTACAAGCACATTCAATTCCTCGGGAAAAATGATTTGAAGCGAATCCTTTCCGGTATTAGATAACCCAGTATTTCCAAAAGATCCTGGTAAAACAAGTGAGGATTGGGTTTGTTGAGGGGAGAAAGGCGAAGACCTGCATGCCAACAACAAAGTCAATAGAATCAATACATATCGTTTATGAAAGGAAACCATAAGTGTCTTTAAATAGTCTCAGTGATAGGTGATGCTTTTTTCCTTTTGGAGAAACGAAGTTTATCTTCCATTTTGGCAAAGGCATAATATAAACCTGGAATTATAATCACACCGAAAATGGTACCGGTTAACATGCCCCCGGCCGTTGCAGACCCTATGGTGCGATTCCCAATTTCCCCTGCCCCTGAGGCAATCATCAAGGGCAACAACCCTGCAATAAATGCGAAGGAGGTCATAAGAATTGGACGCAATCTTGATACCGCTCCTTCAATCGCTGCTTTCCGAACTATCATTCCCTGCTGATGTTTTTGTGCAGCGAACTCCACAATCAGGATAGCATTCTTACCTAAGATACCAATCAACATAATCATAGATAATTGAGCATAAATATTATTCTCCAACCCTAAAATCCACAACAAAACAAAAGCGCCAAAAATACCTGTAGGCAAAGACAATAGAACAGGCAAAGGCAATAGGAAACTTTCATATTGTGCAGATAAGAGTAAATACACAAACAAGATACAAATCAGGAAAATAAAAATGGCTTCATTTCCGGCATTTGCCTGATCTCGGGAGGACCCTGCCCAGTCATAGCCATAGCCTTTGGGTAATTTTTCTGCGGCCGTTTCTTTAATGGCTTTAATTGCATCCCCACTACTATAGCCCGGAGCCGGTTGACCATTTACCATAGCTGAAGTATAAGAATTATAACGGGTAATTTGCTCCGGTCCATATACCTTTTCAATTCTCAGAAATGCTGAAAACGGCACCATTTCTCCCACCTCATTTTTAATATATAAATTTAGAATATCCTGAGGTTGAGCTCTGAATTCGGGCGAGGCCTGAACCATCACTTTATACATTTGTCCGAATCGTATAAAGTTCGTTGCATATTCACTTCCGATTAAAGCCTGAAGCGTACTCATCGCATTCTCCGCCGTTACCATCTTTTCTGCGGCCTTATCTACATCAATATGTAACATAAGTTGTGGGAAGCTGGCATTATAGGTTGTAAATACGGCCTGTAACTCTTTTCGATCATTCAAGGCGGAAACGAAATCTTCTGCAACTTTTTGAAACGCCTGCAAATCACCGGAACCGGTTTTATCCAATAACCGCAATTCAAAACCACTTGAATTTCCATAACCTGGAACCGGA
>CANHCC010000081.1 GCA_947459115.1 Bacteroidota bacterium
AACCCTGACGAAATAGTAAAAGAGAAAGACAAAAAGGAATTTGCAAAACTATTCGGAGAGTATTTGAGAGTAGAAAACATACTCCAGAACTACGATGAATTTAACCACCTAAAAGCACTTCAAACAATTGACTTAAATAATCCTGAGGCAGTTGACGAATTTAAGGAAGCTTATTTTGTAACAGATGAGGACATTGTAGCAATGCAAAAGATTGAATTGCTCAAAGAAAGGACAGTTCAGGATTACCGTTCAACTTACAATGACATACGTGACTGGTTAAGGCGAGAAAAATCAGGGAAAGAATCAGAAAAATCTACAATCGACTGGGACGATGTTGTGTTTGAAGTTGACTTGTTAAAATCGCAAGAAATAAACCTTGACTACATTCTGGAATTGATTTTTGAGCATAACAAAAAGACAAAAGACAAAGACACTTTGATTACTGAAATACGCAGAGTAATTCGTGCAAGTGTTGGAAATAGAGCGAAAGAAAGTTTGGTTGTTGACTTCATCAATGAGACCGACCTTGATACGCTACAAGACAAAGCCAATGTGATAGATTCATTTTTTGCTTATGCTCAAAACAAGCAGAAAGCAGAAGCCTTGAAATTAATCACAGAAGAAAATCTAAATGAAGATGCAGCGAAGCGTTACATAACAAATTCCTTGAAGCGAGAATATGCAAGTGAAAACGGCACAGAATTGAATGCTCTATTGCCGAAGATGAGTCCTTTAAATCCTTTGTATTTGACCAAGAAGCAAAGCGTTTTTCAAAAGTTAGTTTCGTTTGTAGAGAAGTTTAAAGGTGTTGGAGGACAACTTTGAATAAATATATCTATTCAACAACCTTACATCATTTCTTCTTCATTCACCCTTTGTTTTTCCAATTAAATATATCTCAATATTCAGCCACAGGTAGATACAGGCTCAATGAGCTTGTGTAAAATCTGGAAGATACCGGTTAGATTGGTATCCGCAATATTGTGCCCTCCCCCCAAAACCATGACAACTCTTTTGATTTTAATCGGATTACTGATTTTGTCCGCATTCCTCTTCCTCAATCAGAATAAATTTGGCAAAGCACCTGATCAGAAGAGAATCAACAAATACGCACAGCTTTTCAATTATAAAAACGGTAAGTTCCAAAATTTGAGTGAAACACCGGAGTTTACAAATGGTCACAGTATGATAGGGGTTATGTATGATTATTTCTTTAAAAAATCCAACAGAATAAAACCATCCGATGTCATACCTTCCGTGAAATTGGACTTGTTAAATATTCCTTTGGATAGTCAGATTCTGGTTTGGTTTGGGCATTCCAGTTATTTTATGCAAATCGATGGAAAGCGAATTTTAGTTGATCCGGTGTTTAGTGGCAACGCATCTCCTATTCCCGGAACGAATCTGGCGTTTCCCGGAACCGACAGATATTCCGTTAGGGATTTACCAGCGATTGATTATTTATTTATAACCCATGATCATTATGATCATTTAGATTATCCTACAATCTTGGAATTATTGCCCAAGGTTAAGAAAGTCCTTTGTGGACTTGGTGTTGGGGCTCATCTAGAGTATTGGGGATATGCACCTGACCTGCTTCACGAAATGAATTGGTATGAAAGTATAGCGTTGGATTCCGGTTTTACTGCATTTTGCGAGCCAGCCAGGCATTTCTCCGGTCGGAGCTTTTCTAGAAATAACACGCTTTGGGCTTCTTTTCTTTTGCAAACCCCGACCCGAAAAATTTATATTGGGGGAGATAGTGGTTACGATACGCACTTTGCGGATATTGGAAAGCGGCATGGCCCAATAGACCTTGCTATATTAGACAATGGTCAGTACGATCTGGCTTGGCAAAATATTCATAATCTTCCGGAAGAAGTGCTAAAGGCTGCACACGATCTTCAAGCCAGGTGTGTATTTCCGGTTCACTCTTCTAAGTTTGTCATGGCAAATCATCCTTGGGATGAACCGCTTCAGAGGATAACCGAATTAAATGCTACATGGAATGTTCCATTAATGACGCCAATCATAGGTGAAATGGTCAATCTCAAGGATACCAGTCGTATATTTAAAATGTGGTGGAAAGGAATTAACTAAAGATTAGATAAACCCTGTATGCGAACAGATATCTTATTTGAAGTTGTTTGATTGTTGGTTTATGTTTCGCTCATTTTGCCAATATATTTCTTATTTGGATGATGTTAAAACTTCATTTAACCAGACAGTTTTATTTTACAACTCATTTGAAAACGATGAGCCTTTCGATGTATGATGCGTTATACATAAAAGTACAACTCGAATTTCCTTTTCTTCATGAATCGTTCTAGCGATCTCCCCAATCCCAAAATTTTATTACCTTCGACTAATAATCCGGCCAATCCTTACTGGGATATTCACAAGTCCGATCCAGGTCACCAGGACGATTGCCGGATATAATGGATCGACCACTTACTCTTATCCCTCCTGTTGAAATTCCTTGCCTTCCTCATTCACACAAATATTTATATCGCTCTGGCTGCGGTCGCGTTAACCTTTTCATCACAGATCCATCTGGGTATGCGTCCTCAATTTCATCCGTATTTGTTTTTGATATTTTTTGCTACCCTGTTTGAATATAATCTGCATCGTCTGATCACTATTCTGACAAACCCTCAAGCGCTCCTTTCCGACAAGCATAATTGGGTAAAAAATAAATTGAATTGGTTTTATGGATTGATGTTTTTGTCACTATTGGGTTTGGGTATTTCAGTTCTTGCTGTTGAATTGGAGGTGCTTTTAACCTTGATGCCTATTGCGTTGCTTACTTTGTTTTATTCAACGCCACTGACTCGAAGAGCTCAGGGTATTTTCAGACTCCGGCAAATACCTTATCTTAAAATATTTATCATTGCCCTTGTTTGGACCCTCGTGACCCTCCTACTTCCGGTTATGCATGCGGAAACTTCCTGCAGTCTCCATTCTATTGTGATATTAGGGGTTGAACGATTTTTATTTCTTTTCGCCATTACCATTCCATTTGACATTCGGGATATGAAGGCAGATCATGCAACAGGATTAAAGACTATTCCGCTTCAGATTGGTGAAGCAAAATCTGTTCAACTTTCTATCCTGATTCTTGTGGTATTGCTTGTCTGGACAGTAGGTCGTTATTCCTTTCTCCAACAATGGGGAATTGCCTCTGCCTATGCAATATCCGGCCTTACAACACTTGTTTTTTTAACGAACGACCGCATACGAAAATGGTCTTTGTACCACTATGGTGCACTCGATGGAACCCTCCTGATTCAGGGAATTCTTATGATAATCCTTTATTACCTGGCGTTTTAATGCATGTAGGTTAAAGGGTATTTCAGGTCTGTTCTATGAAAAGCGTTATTTTTGGTAGGTAAATCTATTGTATGTTTTTGAATTTAATGAGAACAATCCTCCTCTTTTGCTTTAGTCTGTTCTATTTGTCCTGCTTAAATGCCCAAATAACTAAGGCTGAGCTTATCGCCAATGGGCTAACCTGTTCGATGTGTAGCAATGCGACGTACAATCAATTGAAGACCATTTCCTTCTTAGATAGTATCACCACTGATGTGGCGCACACAAAATTTATTCTTCACTTTAATCCGCACAAAAATTTTGATTTAAAACTGATTAAATCTAAGGTTGAAGATGCGGGATTTTCAGTAGGGGCTTTGATTATTTATATGCAGTTTGAGGGTGTAGCGGTTGAAAATGATTATCACTACACCACGGGGGATAATACTTTTCATTTTATGGACACGAAACCCCAGGTCTTACAAAATATAACGCCTGTCAAAATTATTGATAAGGGGTTTGTAACCGATAAAGAGTATAAAAGATATCTTAAAATGGCTTCAAAATTTTCCTGTTATAAGATTGGCAAAATGGAAAATGTGAAAGTTCTTTATCATGTAAAAGTTATCTAATGCAGCCAAAGTTTTATTGGGTATTCATTTGTTTGGGTTTAACCCTTTCTGTTGTCCGGGCTCAGGAGTTATTTTTATTTACCTATCCTGCAAGTAATGTTCCCAAAAATGCACTGGTTTTAAGGGGAATGAATTCCTTTTTCAATCGAACCGCGGATAATACGGTGAGTTATCACTTTATGCCGGAATTAGAATATGGGATAACTAAAAACTGGATGATTGTAACAAATGGATTCCTAAGTAATGAGGATAACCGCGTTAATTTGGAGGGAGGAAGTTTTTTTACTCAATATCGTTTTTACGCTCATGATATGCCTCAAAAGCACTTTCGGATGGCCGCATGGAGTAGAATCGCACTTAACACAGCAAAAATACATCAGGAAGAAATAGAGCTAAATGGCCATAATTCCGGAATACGAATCGGGCTTACTTCTACATCCCTCTTACATAGAACCGCCATTAGTGGTACAATCTCGTATCAAAAAGCGATTAACAATTTTAACTATGTATGGCCTCAGGCATATGGAGATCAGTCCGTTGACTACACTCTTTCCATTGGTCATTTATTTTTGCCTACTCAATATAAAAGTTTTAATCAAACCAATGTGAATTTTATGCTTGAGCTTCTTGGGCAGACGCATACCTTGAATACAAAGACATTTATAGATGTATCGCCAGTCCTTCAATTTATTTTTAAGAGCAGGGCGAGATTGGATATTGCCTACAGAAGGCAATTATACAACACCTTGTATAGGACCCAACCCAATGGTGTAATTCTAAATTTTCAATACAGTCTGTTTAATCTTTTCTAAGCCGTATTCTTTTTAGGAGACTACTTAAGATACAGATTCAATTATAGGTTGATGGGTTGTGTTTATTTATCTGGCTTTGAATTTATTTATGACGGGTATAATCCTGATGTAATTCAATTAGAATAATTTTTTAAAGGTGCATCAGGAGATTACCGGGTTTTACCACGATGCATAGAGGCAAGAATTTTTGTCTGTCTCCGCCTATAGAAAACCCTATTGCATTACCCCTATTTCTTTGTACTTTATGTCTAACTTTGTTCTTTCGTTTATCATGTTTAGTTACACCAGGGTTTCTTTCTGTACTATGTTGAATTTGCCTGACATAAATGCCAGGCTTTTTTGTTTGGATGCGTTATTCGGAATGAATACCCAAGGTGTAGATGTTTCTTTACTCTATTCTCCTGTTTATGAATTACCTATCCGTTGAAAATCTAAGTAAGCGCCTGGGCAGCCGTGTGTTGTTCGAAAATTTGAGATTTGGCATAGAAAAAGGCGATAAAACTGCCTTGATTGCTCGAAACGGCTCCGGTAAAAGTACCTTGTTTCGCATCATTGCCGGGTTGGATGCCCCTGATACCGGTCAGGCGGTTATTCGCAAAGACATAAAAGTTGGTATCCTACACCAGGAGCCAAGTTTTGAAGAGGATAAAACCGCTCTTGAAAATATCCTTCAGGGCGACTCCAAGGCTGCGGAGGTGTTAAGGGCCTATGAGTATTGGCATGAACAATTAGAACAACACCCGGATCATGCAGAAGCTCAGGCTAAAGTACATGAGTTATTGCCTCAAATGGATGCACTTGAGCTTTGGGATTTGGAAGCTCGGATTACGCGCATTTTATCCCGTTTCCGGATTCATGATCTGGGAAAGAAAATGAAAGCACATTCTGGCGGACAAAGAAAACGCGTGGCATTGTGTCGCCTGATTTTGGAAGAGCCCGATTTGATTCTATTGGATGAACCCACAAACCACCTGGACATCGAAATGACGGAGTGGCTGGAAGAATGGCTCAGTGAGAGCGGTCGTACCTTTCTATTGGTAACGCATGATCGTTATTTCCTGGACCATATTTGTACACGGATTATTGAGTTGGATCAGCAAAACCTCTATTCTTATCCCGGGAATTATTCGCTTTATCTGGAGAAGAAGGCAGAACGAATGCATGCCGATCAACTATCGGTCGAAAAAGCAGCCAATCTTTATCGTAAAGAATTGGATTGGATGCGCAGGCAGCCCAAAGCCAGAACAACCAAATCCAAAGCCAGAATTGATGCCTTTGATGTTTTAAAAGATAAGTCCCGTCCAATTGAAGAGAGTGGTAAGGTAGAGTTAGGTATGAAAATGAGCCGCCTGGGCAATAAGATTCTCGAGATGGATCAGGTCTCGAAATGCTATGGGGAAAAAGTCATCCTGGAGGATTTTAGTTATACTTTTCGAAGGGGAGAAAGAACCGGGATTACCGGCCCCAATGGTGCTGGAAAATCTACTTTTCTGAATCTGATTCTTGGACTAACTCAAGCAGATAAAGGCAGCATCAGTACAGGAGAAACAATAGTATATGGGCATTATTCTCAGGAGGGAATTCAATTGCCGGAAGATAAGCGTGTGATTGAAGTGGTGCAGGATATTGCAGAATATATTGAGATGCCGGATGGTACTCAGGCAACTGCTTTACAATGGCTTCGAAAATTCTTGTTTACCGGCGATATGCCGTATGCACCTGTCTCCAAGCTCAGTGGAGGAGAAAGGCGACGCCTGGCTTTACTTACTGTTCTGATGAAGCGTCCAAATTTTTTAATCCTGGATGAGCCTACCAACGACCTGGATCTTGATACGCTGAGCGTACTCGAGGATTTTCTTTTAGGTTTCCAGGGCTGTCTTCTCATAGTTTCACACGATCGTTATTTCCTCGATAAATTGACCGAACAGTTATTGGTCTTTGAAGGCAATGGAATTGTAACCCCCTGGAATGGTACCTATTCTGATTTTAGAGCCGAAAAGCGATTGGAGGAAAAGGAGAAGAAAAAAGCCGAGAGACCAATTCTTACAGAGCCCAAAATAGAATCCAAACCTGTCCCTCCAAAAAGTAAATTAAGTTATAAAGAAACCAAAGAGTTGGAAACTTTGGAACAGCGTATTCAGGAATTGGAGACCCTCAAACAAATAGCAGAAAGCAGTCTTATGGAAGCCGGATCAGATTTTACACGATTGGATGAGGCCTCTTCTAAAATCAAAATGTATCAGGAGGAATTGGATTTAATTACCGAACGCTGGATGGCGTTGGAGGAAAAGAAAGAATAAGGCCGGATCGGCTACCAATTGTAATACAATTTAAATCCTTCCCAAATATTTCTTGCTTCTTTTTCTGCAGCCTCCGCATAGTCTGCTCCGGAGGAGGCATATAATATTTGTCTGCCAACATTGATTAACACCCGAGGGGCCAGGTGGCGTATCACAGGTTCCATTTCTCCGCCTTGGGCTCCTATACCAGGCACAAGAAAAAATGATTTTGGCGCTAATGTTCTGAGTCGGGGTATATCCTCCGGGTGGGTTGCACCCGCCACAAACCCTAAATGGCCTTCCCCTTCTTTTGACCACTCAAGCGATTTTTGAATGACCCATTCATGCAGAGGTTTCTCGTTAGATGTTAAAAATTGAAAATCTTGTGCCCCGGGATTAGAGGTCAAAGCAAGCAGGAAAACCCATTTGTTTTTAAAGGAAAGAAAAGGCATCACGGAATCTTTACCCATATAGGGCGCCACCGTGATGGCATCTACGCCCGGCCTGTCGAACACCGCTTTGGCATACATAGCAGAAGTATTTCCTATATCCCCCCGCTTGGCATCTGCAATAACCATGACATTCGGTGGGATACATTTCAGAGTTTCTTCTAACACCGAGTATCCAATACTACCCAGAGACTCATAAAATGCGAAATTAGGTTTGTAGGCAACCGCATACGGCAAAGTCGCCTCTATGATGTGTTGATTAAACGCTATAATGCCTTCTGCCGGATCTTGAGATTTCAGGCAGATTGGAAGTTTTTCAGGATCCGGATCTAACCCAACACATAAAAAGGATTTTTTACTGTAGATCTGTTCTGAAAGGGCTTCGGGATGCATTATCTCAAATCCACGATTTCAAAACCGGGGAAGGCTGCTTTGTTAAATATAAACTCGGCATCCGCAACTCCTGTATCGGTTTTGATATTGGTTAGTTCATATTTAATAGTAGCCCCATTCCTCTGAAAAACAAGAGCCCTTTCCATCATCAGGGTTTTCTTATTCACCCACACTTCTACTCTGGAGTAGTCTGAATTTTTGTTGATGGAGAATAAACTAATCTTGTGATAAACAGAAGCCCCCAGAGTTTCTTCCCTATCATAGCGGGACTTGGTTTCTTTTTCGTAGATTTTATACATCCTGTCCAGGCTCAGGCTTTCTTCGGGGTCGAACTCCGATATATTAACCTCTTTCTCTGGTTTCATAATTAACCAGATGGTGGCCCCATCACAAATTACTTCTTGTTCACTGAACGCAACCCGGTATTTTTTTCCTTTGATTTTCATGGTACCGGATCGGGATGTATTACCATCTTTCAGACTTTTATTTTCCAATGTATATTTAAAATTGGAAGTCAGGTCTTTGAGGCCATTATATTTTTGGCGGGAGCTGCTCATAATTTCAGCAGCTTTAGGATCATTTTGGGCAATCAAAAAAGAAATACCCAGGAAGAACAGGCCAAGAGTGGCAGAAAGTAGTTTCATAATACGACAAAATTACGCAATCAGGCGTTGCGATTCAAAAACTGTTCCAGATCTGCTTCGGTGTGAACAAGGACATCTCTCGGTTTAGAACCATTGGTCGGTCCGACAATGCCCGACCGCTCGAGTTGATCCATAATTCTGCCCGCCCGATTATACCCTAACTTAAGTCTTCTTTGAATCAAAGAAGTAGAGCCCTGCTGGTGCCGGACAATCAACCTTGCGGCATCATCAAACATTCTGTCCTTTTCGCCCGGTTCAAAATCATCCTCTTCATCAGCGTCGCTCTCGTCCATGACTTCCGGCAAATAATAAGGTTCCGGATAGCCGGTTTGCTCGCTGATGAAGGCCACCAATTTCTCAACTTCTGGCGTATCAATGAAGGCATTTTGAATACGAATCAGGTCGCTGCCGTTTGAAAGCAACATATCTCCACGACCAATCAGGCGGTCTGCACCCCCCTGATCCAGAATGGTGCGGGAGTCAATCTTAGAACTAACCTTGTACGATACCCGGGTCGGGAAGTTGGCCTTAATAATTCCGGTAATGACATTCACCGATGGTCTCTGTGTCGCTACTACCAGGTGAATCCCTACCGCTCTGGCTAACTGAGCCAAACGGGCAATCGGCGTTTCTACTTCTTTACCTGCCGTCATCATCAAATCCGCTAACTCGTCTATCACCAAAACAATGTAAGGCAGAAACTTATGGCCCCTCAGAGGATTCAGTTTCCGATCCATAAACTTGCGGTTATATTCGGTAATGTTACGGGTATGTGCCATTTTAAGCAGGTCATACCGGGAATCCATTTCCATGCATAAGCTGTTCAGCACATGTATCACCTGCTTGGAGTCCGTGATAATGGCATCTTCGTAATTGGGCAATTTGGCCAGGAAGTGTTGCTCAATCGGTTGATACAAGGGCATCTCCACCTTCTTAGGGTCAATCAGTACAAACTTAATCTGACTGGGATGCTTCTTGTATAAAATGGACGCGATGATATTGTTCAACCCAACAGATTTACCCTGTCCGGTTGCACCTGCAATCAAAAGGTGAGGCATTTTGGTCAGGTCAGCAATGTAAACTTCATTGGTAATGGTCTTTCCGATGGCGATGGGCAGTTCGGCTTTGGTATCTCTGAATTTTTCTGTGCCAATCACACTGCGGAAAGTGACCATCTCCGGATGAGAATTCGGGATTTCAATCCCGATGGTTCCCTTGCCCGGAATTGGCGCAATGATACGAATTCCCAGAGCTGCCAGGCTCAGGGCAATATCATCTTCCAAATTTCGGATCTTGCTGATTTTTATGCCGGGTGCTGGTACAATCTCGTACAGGGTAACGGTTGGGCCTATGGTTGCTTTGATAGAAACAATCTCAATCCCATAATTACGAAGCGTGGTTTCAATCTTTTCCTTGTTGGCAACTAATTCCTGTTTTTCCAGTTCCGGTGAGTGCCCCTGGGGTTGATGATTCAGGAGGTCTATGGTAGGGTATTTGTAGTTTCTTAATTCCAGGGTAGGATCATATAAGGACCAGTCTACCACAGTATCCATTTCATGCGACTTATCCTGATCTTCCTCTGAAATGACTTTTTCAACTTTATCGCCTTCGGTTACTACCACATTCTCATGGCCATCGAGTAGCCCTCCTTCCATGATGGGCTCCTCTGCGGGTTTTTCAAATGTAAAGGCCACTTCAGCTGGTTTACTTGTCTTGCTGTCTTTTGTCGTGGGCGTTACTGTAAAAGCGATTTCTCGATCGGAATTCAGTTCTCCCTCCTCTGTTGTTTTCCCAACATTTTCCTCTACCTCAAATTCGACCTGTTCCTCCTCTTCTTCCTCTCCGGAGGCTTCCGTGCCAGACATCTCACTTTCCTCTTCCTTGGTTAGGGGTAATGTTTCCGCCGTCTCTGATTTTTCTCTCCCCCTTTTCTTTCTTTCGGTTTTTTTCTCTCCCTCAATGGAGCTGTTCTCCTCATCTGAGACTACCTCGTCTTCTTGTTCGGTTTTCTGCAGCCAGGTATTAGGTTTGAGGTCAATATTGTATTTTACAACAAGGGCCGAGAGTAGAGAAATCAAAATTAATAGGCCGGTTCCGGCTTTTCCGATAAAAGTATCCAAAGATTCGACGATTCTTAAACCAATGGCCCCTCCCCAATCCGGGCTTTCCAGTGAAAAAATCTGAGCCACCCAGGCACCGGTCATTGCGGTCCAGGGCCATAGAAATAAGCAGGCATAAAATAGCAAAGAGGCTAAACCCATCCAGGGTTTTTCCAGAAGTCCGTATCCGGTAAACACCATCAATACCGGGATCGTTAGCGCAATAAAACCCAGTCCATCGGAAATAAAGCGATAAGCAATCCACGCACCTAAAGCCCCCAGCCAGTTTGATGCTTTTTTAAT
>CANHCC010000082.1 GCA_947459115.1 Bacteroidota bacterium
AATGGAGGGTGCCTCCTGTATTCCGGAACTCAATTGGAACAAACGCGCAGATGGCGCCCTAATGCATGAAGACCATAGGATTGACCCCTTGAAAAGCGGGCTCAACACCTTTCGTTTATTAGCCCGAACCAATCCCGGTACCCCAACCGGGCCTATGAATCAGATTGCATCCGGGGGAGAACTCAGCAGAATTATGCTTGCGATTAAAACTGCCATAGCCAGCATCACGGGAACACCGGTTTTGATTTTTGATGAGATTGATACCGGAATCAGTGGGGAAACAGCCTTAAAAGTCGGGAATGTCATGCTGCAATTATCTGAAACGACGCAGATTTTCAGCATAACCCACCTTCCCCAGATTGCGGCGAAAGGCCAACACCATTATCTGCTATTTAAAGAAAGGGATAAAGGCTTGACTGCCTCGGACATTCGTAAACTCAATCACACAGAACGCATTCAGGCAATTGCCAATATGATAGGAGGGGAAAACCCGGGAAAAGCAGCCCTTGACCATGCCGCCGACCTCCTGAAAGGTTAATACCCACCTCCCGTCAATTAAGCATCAGGCGTCTTGTTGCCCAATAGATTCCGCTCCCAAAGAATCACCGGAATTAACCCAACGCAAAAAAGTTGTCCGTGGCATAAATTCAGCGCCCAGACTTTCCAAATGAGCGCTGTAATACTGACAATCAATTAAGGTTATGCCGTTTGCCTTCAAATGATTCACCCAGGTGATAAAACCAAATTTAGAAGCATTAGGAACCCGGGAAAACATAGATTCACCATAGAACACACGCTGATATATAACACCATATAAACCGCCTACCAAGACACCCGCCTCCCAAACCTCACAAGAGTGCGCCCAGCCCTCTGCATGTAACCGATATAAATTGTGTTGAAGTTCTTCCGAAAGCCAAGTCCCATCCTGGTCCTTACGAGGTATTTCTGCACAGTTACGCAACACATCTTTAAAGGCCTGATTAAAGGTAACTACGAATTTCTCCTTCTTAAATAAAGACTTCATGGAATGGGAAATTTTCAACTTGTCCGGAAAAAGAACAAATCGAGGATCCGGACACCACCACTGCACGGGTTCTCCTTCATTGTACCAGGGAAAAATGCCATGAGAATAGGCGCGCTTGAGTTGTTCATAATGAAGTGCCCAACTCACTGCAATTGGCCCATCCTTTTCCATTTTGTGTTCTGGTGGAAAATCAGAATGTGGCTCTAATAAGTAAATCGCCATATCAGGATTGCGGATACTGCCTGAATAATTCTAATGCAGCCTGAATATCCTTTGGTATTTCACTGTCAAAGGCCATCCATTTTTCAGAATCCGGATGAACAAACCCGAGTGTTTTGGCATGTAATGCCTGCCGGGGACAAAGCAATAGAGCCTGCTGAATCATGTGCTTGAACTTCCCGGTATTGGTTCCGGCCAGGATGCTATCCCCACCATAAAAACTGTCGCTAAATAAAGTATGACCGATATGCTTAAAATGTACCCGAATCTGATGGGTTCTGCCGGTCTCCAAATTACATTTCACATAGGTAGCAAACCCAAACCGCTCCAGGACTTCATAATGCGTCACCGCATGTTTGCCTTCATTGGGGTCTGAAAATACCTGAAAGATTTTACGGTCTTTCAGGCTTCGGCCAATATTCCCCGTGATAGTTCCTTTGTCTTCTTTTAGATTGCCCCAAACAATAGCATGATAGGTTCTTTCACAGGAGTGATCATAAAATTGACGGGCCAGCCAGGATAAGGCATATTCATTTTTCGCAATTACAATCAGGCCGCTGGTATCCTTATCAATACGATGAACCAATCCTGGCCTGAGATATTCATCCTTCCCATTCCCCTTGGGCAATTGATTGAAATGCCACAAAAGTCCATGAACAAGGGTGCCTGTGTGATTGCCAACCCCTGGGTGAACCACCATTCCGGGCCTTTTATTCACCAAAAGGATAGAATCATCCTCGTAGTGAATCGTTAAGTCCAGCTGCTCAGGACTCAGCTCCGGCGGAGGAGGATAAGGCAATAATACACTTACTTTATCTCCGGGCTTAACCTTATAGCTGGCTTTACGCACCTGATCATTAACAAACACATTGCCGGCCAGGGTGGCATTCTTAATTCTGGATCGGGAAGTATTCTTTAAAAAAGTGGCCAGAAATACATCCAGCCTCAGCATCATCTGACCAGGGGCAGAGGTCAGCGTAAAATGCTCATATAAATCAGATTCTTCGGAACCATGATCCGCCTCTTCGGAAAGCAGATTTAGGTCCTGTTCTTCTTCTCCACTCACCAAACCAATATCACTATTTTGCATGCCCACTATCGGAGGATTTCAATCGGAAATACATGACCAATCCGCCCAATATCAGCAGAGAAGAGATAATTTCTGCCTGGGTAACATGTACGCCCATGAAACTACTCGTTGTATTAACGCGAATCTTTTCAATCAGGAATCTTTCCAGCCCGTTAAACATCAGGTAAATGGCGAATAATCTTCCGGGCACCAAAATGTATTTTCTCAACATCCATAAGATCAGGGCCAGAGAAATTGCCATAACCACTTCGTAAAGCGGTGTTGGATAAACGGGTAAGGGGAGCTGAAAACAAAAATCGCCTACACATCCGGGAATAGGCACGCCTTCGCGAATAACATTTTGGGGATAGGTATAGGCCCAGGCCCAATCCGGAAGCCAGCTGAGCCATCCTGGTTTTGCAGCTTCGTTCACAATACCCCAGTCTCCATCACCGGAAAACTGACACCCCATCCTGCCCACACCATAAGCCAGCATTAAAGCAGGACCCGCAGCATCTAAATAGGGCAATAAGGAAATATTATTTTTTCTCAAATGCCATATTATGGCCACTGAGGCGACGATAAGGCCACCATAAAAAGTCAAGCCATCAAATGACAATAAAGCCCCAATCGGATCCTGCATAAAATCCGACAGGTTTTCCAGATTGTGAAATATTTTAGCGCCAAGAATACCACCAATAGCAGCGATCATGGTAACAGTACCAAGAGATTCTTCCGCACCGACCTCTACTTCTGTTGTGACCGTTTTGGTATTTTTCTGTTGCTGATATTCTCTGTATTTCAATAAGGCCGCTATTGCCGCTGCAACAAGGCCAATCCAAAAATCGCCCTGAAGCGAAAGCAAAGCATCCTGAGGCCGACTGCAAAAAATGCTATTGTTAGTTACCACCGGACCTAGTTTATAACCCACTACGCCCCATAGCAAGGCCGCATATCCTACTTCAGAAATAGGCAAAGGCCCACCGGTCTGAACTTTCATCTTACGAATAGAAAACAGACCGGCAGCGGACTTCCGAATCAACTCATGACGCAATACTGTCCAGGCCGCAATAAAAGCCATGGCCACAAAAAAGCCAAAAGTCTGAACCGGCAAACAAAAAGAAGTGCCAAGTAAATCGTTTAATAAATCACTGAAAGTAGGATACACGCTAAAGACTATTTTATTTCAAAGATAATTAGATTGGCTTACACTAAACCTTGTTTCATCAGAAGCCCTTTGGCAGCAGAGTTTTCCTGTATCAACAAGTTAATTTCGGCTTGAATTAAAGTCTTCCATTTTTGTTGCACCATAAAATCTTTCAACACCTGAGCTGCCGTACCGGATAACTTATAATTCGGATTCAAACAGGCATTCAGAAGATTTTTAATAGCGAGGGGGGTGAGTTGATTCAGACGCTTAAGCGCATTCATTGCATTTTGACGGGTAATGAATTCAAAACTCTGCCCGCACAAGTCAGACAGTTCTGCTACCGCAGCCTCATCGTTCTGCTCTGCTTTCAATTCAAGTCTCAGAATTCTGGTTCGCATGCCCGGGCCATTTTGTTCACGGGTGATTTCAAGCCAGGAATTTAGCTCCTCAGGAAACTGACGGGCCAGTTTTTCCAAAGCACTGCTCACCACGGAATAGCTGGAATCCCTGAGGAGATTTGCATACTCAGATTTATGTTCTAAGGGAATTTTAACCGTTGTACTTAAGGCCGCATTCCTGACTTCAACACTTTTATCAGATAAGGCTTTTAATCTCAATTGAACAGAGGATGCCTGCAGGTCGTCTTTTAATTGTTGGAGAATTTCTGCCTTAATCGCATGAAAGGTCTCAACCTCAAATCGTCCAAGCAAGAAATCTCTTTTCTCCTCAAGCTTTATTTCCCGCATGCCCAGCAGAGCATCGTAACGGTCTATCATGTTGGAGGCTTTGACTGCCTGAGATTTCAACTCCTCCGGAGACTTATTGAAAGTAACTTTCTTTAAGATTTGACTTCCCGGATCAAATAAAACAAAGTCCACTTTTTTGTTGTCTGGATTTTGAATCCGGAAGGTATGGGTTTCTTTTTCTACCCAGACCATTTCCCGAGCCTTACTGCCATCCTGATATACCACCTCCAGCCAAACCGGCATTTTAAACAATCCCTGATAGGCATCGATTTCCTGAATCTGGCTTACACTTATTTCAGTCGATTTTCCGGAAGTGGTGACCACTTCATTCCAGGCAATACGATAATGGGGTTCTCCCCCTTTATACAGCCATTGATCAAAGAACCACAGGGGACTCAGGCCAAGGGTGTCCTGAAATGCCTGATACAGATCATTGGTCTCAACCGTTTTATAGGCATGCTTTTTAAGATAATGATGGATCACGCGCTTCATCGCATCTTCTCCAAAAACATAATGCATCATATCTATCACAGCCGAGCCTTTCGGATACCACCTGGAGGAACCTGCTTTAGAATGCACAATGGGTAATAGATCTTTTTCAGAGGCCTTTAAAGCCGAATTATGTTCTCCCCTCAATTGCCATTCGTAATAATCTTGTCCATAGATATCTTTCAGAAAACGCTTCGGATAAAATGTCGCATAAGATTCCTGAAGCCAGGTATGTCTTGCGCTTCTGGCGGTGATATAATCCCCAAACCACTGATGGGTGAGCTCATGTACATTGGTGCCGATATAATTTCGGTCTATAAACTCTCTCGCATCTACCAGAATAAAATCTCCAAAAACCGTAGCGGTAGTATTCTCCATTGCCCCATACAAAAAGTCCTGAACGGGAATATTGGCATAAGTCTTCCAGGGATAAGGAATACCCGTCATGTTTTCCATAAACTCGATACACTCGGTGGAGTAGAGATAAGTCGGAATGCGCTTTTCCGGAAACTCAGGATAATACCAGAGGGAGACAGGGGTGCCACTACTGGTTTTTCGTTTTTCAATATCATACCGCCCAATGCCAATCATAATTAAATAGGGGGCATGGGGGAAATCCATTTTATAATGCCAGGTTTTGGTGGCATTGCTATTTTTCTTTTCGGACAATAAGTTCCCGTTGGATAAAACCTGAAAAGTATCCTGAAAGGTAATAATCGTTTCCGAAATTATTTTGTCATTCATCTCATCATACATCGGAATCCAGTAGCGATTGTCAATGCCCTGACCCTGGGTCCAGATTTGTTTTCTGGCTCTGCCGCTAGGATCGTTCCACCCGATAAAGTATATGCCTTTGCGAGGGGTGCAGGTATATTCCAGGGTAAAGCTGTCTTTTTTACCGACTTCCGAAACCGGCTCCGGAAAAACCCAAATACCTGTTTCCGCCTGTTTCCATTTGAGCGTCTTGCCCTGACGGCTGGCTTTTTGAATGGTAATACCGGGGGCATCCAGGAAAATACTATCCACTTTATCTCTTAAGGGGTGAAAGGTATGGGTAACAATGCCATTCACAATTCCTTTTTCAGGAACAAAACTAACCTGAAGTTTCAGGTGGGTGAAATCCACCGGGTGTTCTCTGGGTTCCAGCGCCTCCTCATAAATGAGCGTGCGAAATTCAGGATAAGTTTGAGCAGACAGCCCAAAGGGCACAAGCGCGAAAAGTAAATAAATATATTTCATAGCGAAACAGAATAATCAAATTTCCGCTTGGTGCAAGCCGGGGCTTGCACCAAGCGGAAATTTAGAATCAATAACTTTCTTTATCATTCGGGAAGTCCCCCGATTTTACATCTTCAATGTACTGCATGAAGGCCTGATTCATCGTCTCCTTCAGGTTGGCATAGCGTCTCAAAAAGCGAGGGGCAAATTCATAAGTAATACCCAGCATATCATGGGTAACCAACACCTGACCATCACAGTATTTACCGGCACCGATGCCGATAACCGGTATTTTCAGTGTCTCGGATACCTTGCGTGCTAAATCCGCAGGAATTTTCTCCAACACAAGGGCGAATATTCCCAATTCCTGCAACATAAGGGCATCTTTTAACAACTGCTCGGCTTCCATCTCTTCCGTGGCCCGAACGGTATAAGTCCCAAAGCGGTAAATGCTCTGAGGCATCAGACCGAGATGACCCATCACCGGAATACCGGCGGACACAATGCGTTTCACAGAATCCTGCACAAATTCCCCTCCCTCTAACTTGATGGCATGGGCACCGGATTCTTTCATAATCCGAATGGAGGACTGAAGGGCATTTTTGGAATCTCCCTGATAATTTCCGAAAGGCAAATCCACGACCACCAATGCGCGCTTCACCCCTCTAACCACAGATGAGGCATGATAAATCATCTGATCCAGGGTAATGGGCAAAGTCGTCTCATGACCGGCTATCACATTCGAGGCAGAATCCCCGACCAACAACACATCCAGACCGGCATCATCTAGAATCCGGCCCATAGAATAATCATAGGCCGTCAGCATGCTGATTTTTTCGCCTCTTTGCTTCATTTCCTGCAACACATGCGTGGTGATGCGTTTTTCCTGATGTTTGTGTACCGACATAATCTGCAACTGAATTCCTGCCTGCAAAGGTAAGGGAAAACCTTGTGTCTGCCTCTAAACACTCCTATTTCCGAACATCTGCACTTTTTTATGTGTAATTTTGTAGGGACTTTTTCGTATCCATTCAGCATTAAGTCCTAAAATAATTATGTCTTCAAAAGGAAGAGTATTAGTTGCGATGAGCGGAGGAATTGATTCCTCTGTGACGGCCGTATTATTGCATGAAGCCGGCTATGAAGTGGTCGGCCTGACCATGAAAACCTGGGACTATGCCAATAGTGGGGGCAACAAAAAAGAAACCGGATGTTGTAGCCTGGATTCTATTAACGACGCCAGAGAGGTTGCCGTCAAATTGGGCTTCCCCCACTATATCCTGGACATCCGGGATGAATTCGGGGATTTCGTCATAGATAATTTTGTGGAGGAATATCTTGCCGGACGCACCCCTAACCCCTGTGTGCTCTGCAATACCCACATTAAATGGACGGCCCTCCTGAAGCGTGCAGATAAACTGGAATGTGATTTTATCGCGACCGGACACTATGCCCGTATTCGGGAAGAAAACGGACGCTATATCGTCTCTCGTGGGAAAGACACCCATAAAGATCAATCTTATGTCTTGTGGGGCGTGCATCAGGAAAACCTGGCCCGTACCATTTTCCCCATGGGCGGATATCACAAATCTGAAATCCGTCAGATGGCCGCCGACATGGGCTTTCATGCCTTAGCCAATAAACCTGAATCCTACGAAATCTGCTTTATCCCCGACAACGACTACCATGGATTTCTCAATCGAAGAGTTGAGGGTCTGGAAGAAAAAGTAGATGGGGGAAATTTTGTATTGGCAGATGGTACCATCGTCGGGAAACACAAAGGCTATCCTTATTACACGATTGGGCAGAGAAAAGGCCTGGTGGCCATGGGCGAACCCTATTTTGTAACCCGCATCCTGCCGGAAACCAATACGGTTGTCATTGGGAAAGAAGACGAACTGCTTGGCCAAAGCCTGACCGTCCGAGGCCTGAACCTTGTAAAATATGCCAGTCTGAAAGAAGATATTCCGGCCTGGATTAAAATCCGTTACAAAGATCCAGGCTCCGCAGGCATGCTGCATCAGTTGGATGAAAATCACTTACGCGTGGTTTTCGAAGAACCCGTAAAAGCCATCTCTCCAGGCCAGTCTGCCGTATTCTACGAAGGAGATGACCTGCTGGGAGGCGGGTGGATTCAGTGAAATGGCTGGTTTGTTGCTTAGGCCTTGCTGCCATTTTAAGTGCCTGCAAAACAGACAAGACCCTTCCCCCTGCCCCATCCGTCCTGATGGAATATTACCCTCTGAAAGAAGGTCAGGTCTGGAGGTGGCAAGTATTAGACTCCTCGTTTACTGAAACAGACACCCTCGTCCGTCAATGGATTGAAACCGATTCCTTCCGCACCTGGTTTTATGGACAAGATGGAATCGGAATCCTTCCGGTAGATATTTATAGTTCGGAATCTTTTCAGGATAGCAACCTGGTGTACAAAAGCAGAACGGCTTCGTACAAAACCAGTCAATTTCATTTTGAGCAGGCGGACAACAAAACTGTTGCTGTTTTAAAATATCCTGTCCAAAATGGGCAGGTATGGGATGCGAATGGATTTTCGACCCTGGAAAATGAATATCGTCTTTTTAAAAATCTCCATCAGACCTATCAGGGAATAAGTCAATGCCTGGAAACCGGTTTATTGCAACCCACCAATTCCCTGATTGATCAATACGACTTCAAAGAAATATATGCACCGAATATCGGCAAAGTCTATCAAAAGACTTTTTCCCGCCAATATACTTTTATGAATCAAAGCCCGATATTAATTCAGGGATTTACCCGTGAGAAAAACAGAATTTTATAGCGCTTGTAAACGACCCAAGAGAAAGGCATTCCATTTTGGCTTCCTTTACCTTTTGGTAAGTCTGTTCCTTCCTATCACCTGCGTATTTGAGGCACCTGCACAAACGCCTTTTGAAGAATGGGCGAAAGGCAAAAAGGGAGGGGTATTCGTTTCCCGAAAAAATTTTTCTTACACCCAGGACTGGTTGCAGTATCTGAATCAGTTTACACAAATTGGAGGAGAAGATATACCTCGGGAAGACTTGAAACTTGCCACCCTGGTGAGATTGGGACAATTGCTGTCAAGAGAATTAAGCCAGCAAATTCCAGGGCTCAGCATGATATTTCTGAATGAAGATCCTCAGTTGAGTTCTTCCTGGTTATCGGTATTAAATACGCCCAATGGACAAACCCCTTCCTCCACTGTCGGTCTGGATACTTTCGATTTTATCCTCACAGTGGAGAGCCTGAGTCTCTATGCCAATCAGGAGAAATCTGTGTACTCAGTTAGTAATCAGATTCGGACAGAGAAGCGTTTACTCTATAATTTAGAAGCGACCATACGGATCACGGATGGTGCCAATCATCTCAAGACTGCTGTAGTTCCGCTAAGAATTATGACTGACCAGATTGAAGGCTTGAAGCCCCGGTTTGATTTCGACAATGCCAATTCTCCGGGGGGTGTTTTGTTGGCGGAGTTGTTTTCGAAGGTGTTGGGGGTGGAGATGCGGTAGAATCAGGGCATGCAGTAGAATCAGGGCATGCAGTAGAATCAGGGCATGCCCTGATTCTACTGCATGCCCCGATTCTACCATTTTTTTAATTATATTTCTGAATATTTTTTGTATGGAATTATATTTTTTATAACTTCGATATAAGGATTTAACCTGTTACCATGAAAACTACACTACACTACACTACACTATTGTTCTGTTGTTAGTATGAGCTCCTTTACAGCTGAGAAGTCAAATGTGGAAATATCTGGTTCAGGATTCATCTTTGAGTGTTTTAAAAGCAATTGATTCTGCTGAAACTTGGTTTCAAGCAGATACAAAGAGAATGACCATTACATCTATCCATGCTAATTCTCCACTCCCATACAAAATGTATGATTTATGTGAGGGGATAGATTTTGATTCTTTGGATTTAGTTACCTTGGATAGTTTGCAGGAAGGAATGAGTCCTTTATTTGAGATTCAAAATGAAGGCTCTAACTATGCTATTGAGCGGGATAGAATTTTATACAAGCAGATAGATCTTTGGCTGGAAGATGAAGAGGATACAGTCCGATATGAAAAAGTTAGTAATTTGCTCAGGCTCACGCCAACCCTGCAAGCCAAGTTTGAATTGATTGATTACCTGGTTATATTAAAGGAAATCCAAGAGGCTGATTACTTATTAGATTCAATCGGTACAGCAGATTCTGACTGGAGTTCTTTCACAGATATTTATAGAGCCTTGTTGCCTATAATTTCAAATCCCGGTAGTTGGTATAATTTGCCAACGGATTCTGTGCTTGTAACAAATATATACTCGCTTGTCGAACAAAAACTTCCTGGAGCTGGACGATTAGTATCTTTACTAGATTTTTGCCTAGATAGGTTTTCCTGCGAGGAAATTCAGACATTAAAAATCGATGCATCAGAAAAGGAGCGGTATTCAAAGCAGCAAGAAAATACTCTGATTCCAAAATCTAAAAAAGAAATTTTATCCATATTCCCGAATCCAAACAATGGCTTTTTTACCGTCCTGTATTCCTCTCCTGATGATAAGCTTGGGAAATTAACCTTACATAATAGTATTGGAAATGCTTTAATTTCGGGTATCTCTATTCATCCTAATATTAAATTAGATTTGAATATGGGAGACATTCCCTCTGGAGTATATATCCTTCGTGTCCAGCAGGATAATAAATTAACCACTCAAAAAATCATAATCAGATGAAAGCTGGGATTTTTATAATAATTGGTATAGTCATTTGCCTATCTAATCAATCTTCAGCTCAAGGATTTAACAGGTCCTATGATAGTTATTATAGCCCACAAGTTACCGGTTCGGTCGTCGAAATATCCAACAATAATTACATTATGTTTGGGGGAGGCACAGATTCTTTGGGAAATTATGGTGTTGAATTATATAGAATTAATGAACATGGTGATGTTGTTTGGTGGAAGCCCTATATTTCTGCTACGAAACGCTATTATTATGGTTATAGAGGAA
>CANHCC010000083.1 GCA_947459115.1 Bacteroidota bacterium
CCCTTATCCCGTCACCGGCAAGGTGTTTTACACCAACCAAATTCCTTTTTTATTGCCCCCGGTTCAAGGTGCAAATCTTTACAAAATCCAATGGAGATTTGGCTCTGTTCAAGGACAATCTCCTAAATACATTGAAAAAACGTTGGAAAGTCCTGGCGGCATTTTGGGGGATTTCCAGTTTGGCGCACGCGTTTTCTGGCGATATCAGGCCTTGGCCTCCGCCGGGACTGTGCTATTCACCTCCAATGAAATGTTTTTCGAAATTTCGCCCATTCCGGATCATTTGACAGAATATCGACTCCGAATTCTTCAACCTGATTCTGGTCAGGCTGCTTATTTTTTTGATGCGCCAGGCGCCGCCTATGATAAGCAGGGAAATTTAATTTGGTTTTTAAAGCCAGGGGCTGAGAGTCGTAGAATTATGGACCTAAGACTTAATCCGGATGGGTTATTGAGTTTTATTTCCATCGCCCCTCCGGTTGGCAGAGGTCTAATAACCACGCTGACTTTGGATACGCTCTTTGATGCACATCAGGTGGCTGCTCAACATCCTATGATGCCTTATCTTACTTTTCATCATCATATGGAAGTTCTCCCGGATCGTTCCGTGGTGTTAATCGGAGATGTAAAGCCCAGCCCGGGTTACAGTGACTTAAATATGGGAACCGGAAATGTTAAGCGCTTCCCTCAGGTCGTGCTTAATTTGGAGCAAAATGGAAAAGTTCGATGGCTTTGGGAAGCAGATAAAGTTCTGACTTTAAAGGATAATGATTGTTATGGGCACATTAACTCTGTGGCATTTAATTCAAAGCTAAATCAAATAGCCTTCAGTTTAAAGGACTTAAGCATGGTCATGATAACTGAGCGGGGACAAGGGAATTCTTTTTCCGGAAGTATTCAGGGGGTTCATGAAAAAACAGATAAAAAGCGCCTGATGATGGCTGCCGGCCGAACGCCCGTTGTACATGCGCCGGTCTCTACTACACCGGGTCGTTTACAAAGTTTGGAGGTGGCGCCCCCTATGCCTGCAAATTCTAACTCAAAGGTACTTCCAAAAGTTTCTGCTGTTCGAACAGACTCTGTTCCTGCACCCTTTTCCGGACAGCATAGTGTGTTATTTAATTCAAAGGGGAACCTTGTATTTTTTAATAACAACAGTTACAACCCTCATGCGAAATACTCCACCCTGATGGAGGTTGAATCTCCTCAAACGCCAGCTGCGCCTGTGAATGTTCTCTGGGAACATGTCTTGCAATTTCAGGATACCCTGCCGAAAAAGGCCATGGGTAGAGGTAGCGTACAATTAATAAATGATTATACATTTATGACCTATATGGGGCAGGTCTCCCGAATTTTTGAATCTGATACATCTTTTCATGTGCGATGGATGGGCTTAATGGAACATCAGGCTGATAACAGAGTGTGGTCCGTCGCACCGGGTTATAAGGCATTCAGAGCCTCCTCGCTTTATCCCGCCTTATTTGCAGCCGATATTATTTCAAAAAAGGGTCCGGCTTCTTCGAAAGCCGAAAACACCATTCGAATTTTTAATCTCGGGTCCGAAACCGATTCCTATCAAATTTTGGATGCGGCAGGAAAGGTCTATTACACAAAAGAAATTTCAGGCAACCACAAGGCTGAAATTCCTGTAAATCAAAACTGGCCCAAGTCTATCCGAATTAAATCCTCATTAAATCCTTCAAACGAAACGAATCTTTCCTGGTAAAATACATGGAACCTGAATTATTGGACATTGCAAAAGGATTTAAATCCCTGCAGGAATCCATATCAAGTGGATTAGAAGCCTATGATGGCAAAGCGTCTTTTCTATCTGATTTGTGGACAAGACCGGAAGGGGGTGGGGGAGATACCCGTGTCCTAACCCATGGTAGAATTATTGAAAAAGGTGGCGTCAATTTTTCTCATGTGTCCGGCCCCCTGCCGGAGCGCATCGCACAGAGATTAGCACTCCCTGCCGGAATGCATTTTGATGCAACCGGAACTTCTTTGGTGATACATCCCCTTCATCCCTTTGTTCCTGTCATTCATATGAATGTCCGGTATTTTGAAATTGAAAATGGCACCTGGTGGTTTGGGGGAGGGATAGACTTAACGCCTGCTTATATTTCAAAGGAGGATGCCATCTTTTTTCACTCTTCTCTAAAAGCTGCTTGCGAGGCTTTTGGTGAAACTTTATACCCCACCTTTAAAGCGCATTGTGATGCATACTTTTATTTGCCCCATCGTCAGGAGACCAGAGGCATAGGAGGATTATTTTTTGATTTTTTAAAACCGGGAGATCTTTTTAAATCCAAAGCAGAGATTTGGGATTTTGTCCAAACAATCGGCAATACTTTTTTGCCCGTATATCTGGAATTAATTCGGCGCAATGAGTCCAAAGAATATTCCGAAGCACACAAGCAATTTCAGTTATGGAGACGCGGAAGATATGTTGAATTCAATTTGCTTTACGATAAAGGCACAGCGTTCGGATTGGATACAGGTGGACGCACAGAATCTATCTTAATGTCTCTCCCCCCTCTGACGGCATGGCAATACAATTATGTTCCCGAGGCGGGAAGTCCTGAGGCGGAAACATTGAGTTTGTTGAGGCCGGTAGATTGGATTTAACCAATCCCCCTAATATTCCCCCTCCTGAACTTATTCAACCGAACCTATGTTCATGGTTGATGATTCCTTTAGTTGAGGTTCAGGGTTTGGTCAAAGATTATGGTTCCCTTAGAGCCGTACAGGAGGTATCATTTGAGGTTTATCCCGGAGATGTTTTAGGTTTCCTGGGTCCCAATGGTGCCGGCAAAAGTACCACCCTTCGAATGCTGTTGTCCCTGATTCGGCCCACACAGGGGTCTATTCAAATATTTGGAAAAGATTTAATCTCCAACCGCACGGCTATTCTGTCTAAAATTGGTTGCATCATCGAGAAGCCGGATTTTTATAAATATTTGACGGCTCGGCAAAACCTTCAGCTTTTTGCCAGATGGTCTCCAACGCATATCCCTTCCTCCCGTATTTCAGAATTGTTGGATTTTGTTGGATTAGGGTCAAGAGGAAACCACCGTGTTGGCGGCTTTTCTCATGGTATGCGTCAGCGTTTAGGTTTGGCCCAGGCTTTGTTGAATAATCCTGATTTAATTATTCTGGATGAACCTACAACAGGGCTGGATCCACAAGGCATTATTGAAGTGAGAGAATTGATTCTAAAACTAAAACAGGAGACTAATAAAACCATTATTCTTTCTTCTCATTTGCTTTCAGAAATTGAATTAATTGCCAATCGCGTGGTCATATTAAACAAAGGAAAAGCCTTGGTTCAGGGAGAAGTTTCAGAATTGGTAAATGCATCAGAATTACTGGTTTCAATTCAAGTAGACAATGGATTAAAGGCACAGGAGGCCTTGCAACAGTCGAGATTTTCCGGGCATGAAATACTTCTATCGAATCAGGAAATTCAACTTAAAACTTCTCGTCAGGAAATACCTGAAATACTTGGGATTTTGATGGATAATGGAATTTCAATTTACGCCGTTGAAAGCAAACGAAAATTAGAAGATTATTTCTTAAAACTAACAAGTAACTGATGTGGCGTAAAAGTTTATACAATGAGCTGCTTAAGATAATTGCACGGCCTCGATCTTTTTTAGGATTGGGCGCAATTTCTTTGATTATAATTTTGATACAACTCGCCATGAAAATGGATGGGTTGTCTTATATACAATTCGTTACCGCTCCCCTCGAGCAAAATCTTCAAATAGAAGGAACGATATTAAATGGGAATCTGATTTTTTTTATTATCCTACAAATGTTATTAATTCACATTCCCCTATTGGTTGCCTTTTTAACCGGAGATTTAATTTCCGGGGAAGCGGCCATGGGCACGCTTAGGACATTAATGACAAAACCGGTTCCTCGCTCTGTTATTTTTTGGAGCAAATCCTCTGCCGGTGCGATTTATACTTTTATTCTTTTATGTTGGATTGCCGTATTGGGATGGGGTGTTGGTTATGCCCTGTTCGGCTCAGGAGATCTTATTGTTTTAAATTCTGAAGGCGTGGTGATATTGCAGGAAGCAGATTTGATCTGGCGCTTTGTTGTGGCATTTTTTCAGGCTTATTTGGCATTACTGACGATTTCAACGCTGAGTATATTCTTTTCCTGTTTTGCGGATAATTCCATAGGTCCTATTGTATCCACTATGGGAATAGTAATTTTATTTACTTTAATTGGAGGCCTCGATATTCCAATTTTGGCCTATTTGAAACCCTTTCTGTTCACTACCCATATGGCAGCCTGGCGATTGTGGTTTCATGATCCGGTCCCCTATACTGATATTGGAATTTCTTCTCTGGTATTGGCGATACATATAATCGTTTTATCTGTATTGGGATTATGGAAATTTAACCGAAAGGATATTCTGTCATGAGGCGTTATTATTTATTTGTTTTATTACTATTGCCATTTTTCGGCATTGCCCAGGATGCGGATGAAACACTCAAACGACTGAAACAAAAGTTAAATCAGGTAAAGGAATACACCGCAAAGGTTCAGATTGATACGCGACTTCCTTTCATAAAAATGTTACCCGTTTCGGCTTTAATTCATTTCAAACAGCCCGATGTTTTTGAGGTGAAAAGTAAGGGAATTGTCATTATACCCAGGCAGGGATTAGATCAGATTAATCGCCTGCTGAACCAGGCCTCGGCTTACACGGTGGTGCCACAAGGAAATACGATATTGGGCGGTATTCCTGTGCAAATGATGACATTGATTCCGGTTCAGGATACAGGAGAGGTTTTGATGGGAAAATTATGGGTAGATCCGAAAGGGATTCTCGTGATGAAATCCCAATTGACCACCCGCTCTAATGGTACTGTAGTTGCGGACTTTCAATATGGGACACAAGCAGCTTACGGTCTTCCGGATAAAATCTCGTTTCAGGTAGATGTAAAGAAATTTAAGATACCTAAAGCCATGACAGGGGATATGAATACCTCATCTTCCCCTTCTGCTTCAGGCACTACGGATACCAAAGGGACGATACAGATTCGATTTAGCGAATATAAGATTACATCATCTACTAAATTATGACAGATGGGGGTTGACACCCAGCCGGGCATATTTATTCAATACCATTTGCCCGTAATAACTGACGCGCGCCTTCATGACCTGATTGTGCTGCTTTTCGCATCCAGTTAATGCCTTCTTCTTTTTGATTCAGTTGTAAATACACATGCGCCAGATTGTAGGCAGGTTCTCCATATCCCGGTTGAATTTCCAGGGCTTTTAAAAAGATGATCCTGGCCGAATCTAATTTCCCCTGCAGGGCAAAATTAGTGCCTCGGTTATTGTATGCCTCTGCATATCCCGGATAGATTTGAATTGCTTTGTTAAAAAAATAGTCCGCAGAATCATAGGCCCGGGTCCGAGACATAGAATTGGCATAATTATTCCACGCTTCCGCATAATTACTATCAATGGCAATACTTTTTAAATAAGCCTTCCTTGCAACTTCCATTTCCCCTCGTCTGTCGTGCCAGGTGCCAATATTTAACCATGCTTCTTTATTGATAGAATCCAAAGCGACAGATTTTACAAAATAAGGATAGGCCTCATCATTTAACCCTCTGTTTTTTAATAATACCCCAAGCTCATTCCAACCGGTTGCGTAGGTACTGTCCTGTTGCAGTGCTTTGCGATAGACCGCTTCGGCCTCTTGTGCTTTACCTTTTGTTTCCAGATATTTTGCCAGGTTTTTATAAGCAAACATTATTTCAGGATTCCGTTCAATACTCGCTCCCCATAAGGTTTCTGGATTTTTCCAGGTCATAATTCTTTCCCTGCTCATCCACGCCAGTGCAATTATCCAAATGGTTAAAATTCCTTTTAATACTTTAGTATTTTCATAACGCGTAAAGATGTATCCCAATATCAATAATAATCCAATAGAGGGTATATAATGATATCGGTCTGCTGCAATGGCATTTCCAACCGGGAATATCTGAGAAACAGGAAATAGGACACCGAGAAAAAAGAGTATGCCTAAAGCCGGGGTAATATAATTTTTTATTATTAGATAAATTCCAATTCCAATTAAACAAATAGAACCTGCAGTGGCAAGGGTAAAGGATAAGGGCATACCACTTTTTTCCAGATTGGGGTATTCATAAAACAGGCTTAAGTCCAGTGGGAGCAATGTTCTGCTGAGGTAAAACCAGATGCCCCAGCCCGCTACCTGAAATTGTTCAAGTAGGGTATAGTGATTGTCTTCACGCACATTACCGCCACTCTTTTGCGCGTAAATGGCAAGAATTCCAAAACTGATAGCCAAAACAAAAAAGGGAATTAATTTTTTCCATTGTATGTGCCGGAGACTTTGATGTCGAATCCAATCTCCTGCTACAAGGGCAATGGGCAGTGTAACCGCCATGCCTTTGGAAAGGCAGGAGAACACAAATAAAAGAAGTGAAACACCATACCATGAATCAAACGATTGTGATCGCAGCCAGGCATACCACGCACCAATCCAAAATATTCCATATAATACATCTTTTCTTTCCGTAACCCAGGCCACACTCTCCACATGAAAGGGATGAATTAAAAAAATGAAAGATAAAATCGCGGATATAAATCGGGAGAAGCCTAATTGAGTTAAACATAACATTAAAATACTTCCTCCTCCAATATGAAGTAACACATTGGTCATGTGAAAGAAGCCGGCATTTAAGCCCCCACTGATTTCATATTCGATTGCATAGGATAGTAAAACTAGCGGGTGATAATTACCCATCAAATATTCTGAAAATATCCTTTTTAGGTTTTCTCCGGTTAATCCCTGAATCATGGTATTTCCGGTGACATAGACTTGGTCATCCCAATTTGTGAACTCAAATTGGTGGACAGGAAAATAGAGTAAAAGCGTTAATAGCCCCGGCAGGATAAATAACCAGGACTCCAGGTTAAATGTCGTTGAATTCTTTTGGGCTTTTATCCTTTTCATTATTTGGTCATCATTCTTCGTTTGATGAGATATGCAGTGAGCGCTTTATCGTAAGGTTGTCGAATGTCGGTTTCGATAAAATCAATTTGAAACTCCCGACATTTTTTTCGGAAAGCATCTTTATGCTCTGTTATTTTTTTTAGGTAGGCATCTTTAATTTGCCCGGGCAATACTTTGATTTCCTCTCCGGTTTCGAGATCTTTAAGAATGACAGGTTGATTGGGGGGAAGATTAAAATTCTGTTCGGTTTCTCTATCCAGAAGATGGAAAATCAACAATTCATGTTTTTCGTGTCGAAGATGTTGAAGCGCCTCAAAATACGGTTTAAGATTTCCCGGGTCATCAAAAAGATCCGTGATCAAAACCACCAAGCCGCGTCTTGGAAATCGTGAACACAGTTCATGCAATACTTTGGGCGTAGAGGTTTTGTGCGTAAAAATTTCTTTGCTACTGCATACTTCCTCTAATTTCCGGAACAAAGGAAAGAGCCAGGACATTTTGGCTTTGGGAGGCGCTGAAAATCGCACTTCGTCGTCAAACAAAGTCATTCCTGCTGCATCCTTTTGGGTAACCATCAGATATTGAAGTGCGGCTGCCAGGTAGGCCCCGTATTCCAGTTTGGTCATACCCTTATCCGGATATCGCATGGAGTCGCTGATGTCCATGACCACATGGCATCTCAAATTGGTTTCTTCCTCGAAGCGTTTAGAGTAAAGTTTATCCGTCTTACCAAAGACCTTCCAGTCAATATTCCGCAGAGGTTCACCGGCATTGTATGGTCTGTGTTCAGCAAATTCCACCGAGAATCCGTGATAGGGACTTTTATGAAGACCGGTGATAAAGCCTTCCACAATTAGTCGGGCCTTAATTTCAATATTTTTCAATCGGCTGACAACAACCGGGTCTAGATATTTGATTTGAGAGGGCGTAGCCATAGTGGGGATAAAGTTACAAGATTTGGAGTAAGTAACTTACCGGGAGGGGGTAAGTAACTTACCGGAGGGGGTAAGTAACTTACCGGGGGTGGGTAAGTAACTTACCGGAGGCGGGTAAGTAACTTACCGGGGGTGGGTAAGTAACTTACCGGAGGCGGGTAAGCAGCTTACCGGAGGCGGGTAAGCAGCTTACCGGGGGTGGGTAAGTAACTTACCGGGGGTGGGTAAGTAACTTACCCGGAGGGGGTAAGCAGCTTACCGGGGTTTGTAACCCACCTGAAAATTCGTTTACTTTGTGAAACATGCAGAAGGCCGTCCTGTTTTTATGTTTTCTCCCTCTTCTCGCTTCTGCCCAAATTGGGGGAAGATTTGCCTTTGATGCCCTCAGACTTACCCCTAATGCCCGTATCAATGCGCTCGGCGGTGTCCAATTGTCTACACTGGATCAGGATCCGTTTCTGAGTCTACAAAATCCGGCTCTGTCCAATAACCAAATGCATGGCCATCTTGGCTTTAATTTTTCAAATGCATTGGCCGATATTCGCTACGGTCAATTTGCCTATTCCCACAAAATTCGACAGGTTGGAAATCTTCATGGCGGTGTTCAATCCATCAATTATGGGGATTTTTCTCGTACGGACAATCTGGGTATTTCTAATGGCACTTTTACTTCCTCTGCGTATCGGTTTACGGCAGGTGCCTCCCGGGCTTTTGATCAATGGCGATTTGGCGCCTCCTTTCATTTTCTAACCGCTCAGTTAGACTGGCTTAGATATCATGCCCTTGTTGTGGATTTTGGCGCCGCTTGGGTCGATACCACCGGTTATACCTCCGCCGGAATTGTACTCAAAAATTTTGGTAGTCAGATTGGTCCGCTTCAAGAATCGGAATCCCGTGCAGCGCTCCCGTTTGAAATTCAGGCAGGCATTTCTCAACGCCTGGAACACTTGCCTATCCGGTTTTCCCTAACTGGAATTCACCTGAATCGTCTGATGGGGCTCCTGTACCAAGACCCGGATGCCCCACCGGAGTATGATTTAAGTGGTCAATTGGTACCGGTTCGCAAAAGGACCGCCGATAAAATTGCCCGACATTTCGTAATCGGGGCAGAATTAAATATCTCTAAGCGCGTGTATCTGCGGGCAGGTTACAATCATCAGAGGCGACAGGATTTAAAAACATTGAATCAAGGGGGATTGGCCGGATTTGGATACGGGGGAGGAATAAAAATTTCCTGGTTTGCATTTGATTATGGTTTCGCCCGCTACCATGCGGCGTCCAGCCTGCATCAATTCTCCCTAACGATGAATCTTACTTCTCCCATCAAAAAGTTGTGAGATTTTCCGGCTTGCACCAAGCCGGAAATGTCAGGAAAGTGACCTAAATTCTGTATTTTTGCCCTGCATGCAAAAAATCCTGATTCTGGATTTCGGTTCTCAATATACCCAGCTGATTGCGAGGCGTATCCGTGAACTGAATGTCTATTGTGAAATTCATCCCTGGCATAAATACGAATCTTTAGCCCAACAAGACCATTGGATAGGCCTGATCCTTTCGGGTGGTCCCTCCTCTGTAAACGATGTAGGTGCACCCTTACCCGATGTATCGATTTTCTTTGGGAAACTCCCCATTTTAGGGATTTGTTATGGTGCTCAACTTCTCTCAGTTAAAGAGGGTGGGGAAGTAAAGCCCTCGGTTAGCCGGGAATATGGTCGAGCCCATTTGGGGGTGAAAACAGAATCCCGATTGTTTGCCAGCATTCAGCCACATTCTCAGGTTTGGATGAGTCATGGGGATTCCATTACCCATATCCCTGCCGGTTTTTATTGTACGGCTTCTACTTCCGATGTTGAACATGCTGCATTTGAGGACGACAGCCGTCAGATTTACGCGGTGCAGTTTCACCCGGAAGTAGTCCATTCTCATGAGGGAAAAAAGTTGCTCTCCAATTTCGTTTTAGGAATTTGTCAGGCAACAGGGGATTGGACTCCAGCAAGATTCATTGAAGAAAGCATAGAAGACATTCAAAAACAAACTCAGGGCGAAGAAGTCATCTGTGGCTTATCCGGAGGCGTTGATTCCTCCGTTGCCGCTACTTTGATTCACAAAGCCATTGGCGATAAACTTACCTGTATTTTCGTGGACAATGGTCTGCTAAGGGAAGGGGAGTACGAGCAGGTCATGGACTACTGTCATAGTTTAGGCCTAAAGGTAGTAGGCGTCAAGGCTGCCGACAAATTCCTGACTCAACTTGCCGGTGTCTCCGACCCGGAAACGAAGCGAAAAATTATAGGTAGAGTATTTATTGAAGTCTTTGAAGAAGAGGCAGGAAAACTCTCAAATGTTAAATGGCTGGCTCAAGGCACCATTTATCCGGATGTGATTGAAAGCGTCTCTGTGCATGGGTCTTCGGTTACCATAAAATCTCACCACAATGTAGGCGGTTTGCCAGAGCGCATGCATTTGAAAATACTTGAACCACTTAGGTTATTGTTTAAAGATGAAGTTCGCAGAATTGGCAAAGATTTAAATATTCCCCCTGCCTGGTTGGACCGTCATCCTTTTCCCGGTCCCGGACTTGCTATTCGGGTGATTGGTGCAGTGGACGAATCCCGTCTTTCTGTTCTAAGAAAAGCAGACCATTTATTTATTTCTTCTTTAAGGGAATCCGGGTTATATGCCGAGACCTGGCAGGCATTTGCGGTGCTTCTCCCTGTCTCAACCGTTGGGGTGATGGGGGACGAAAGAACTTATGAAAATGTACTGGCGCTGAGGGCCGTTACCAGTACCGATGGTATGACAGCGGACTGGGCAGAGCTACCCCATGCTTTTTTGGCAAAGGTTTCTTCCCGAATTATCAACGCCGTGAAAGGCATCAATCGAGTAGTATATGATATCAGTTCTAAACCTCCGGCAACTATAGAATGGGAATAACATTGACTCAATTAAAATC
>CANHCC010000084.1 GCA_947459115.1 Bacteroidota bacterium
CATCCGCTTCTCCGGCTTTGACTTCATCTTCTGAGACACCCTCTTTGGTTAGTTTTTTCATCGCTTCAAGGCACTCCCTTCTGGTATTTCGAATGGTAACTTTTGCCTCTTCAGCAATTTCCCGACTTTGCTTAACCAATTGCTTTCTTCTCTCTTCAGTGAGCATTGGAATATTGATGCGTATCATGACACCATCATTTTGTGGATTAAATCCCAGGTTGGCTTCTGTGATGACGCGTTCAATCGGCCCAATCATATTTTTCTCATATGGCTGAATGGTAAGGGTTCGAGCCTCAGGAGCAGATACAGTCGCGACCTGTCCAATCGGCGTCTGGGATCCGTAATAATCCACTCTTAAGGAATCCACCATTCCCGGACTTGCTTTTCCTGCCCGAATTTTCAACAACTCGTTGTCCAAATATTCTACAGTCTTTTGCATGGAAGATTTTCCTTGCTCTGTAATGTTTTTGATTAGTTCACTCATGAATTCAGTTAATTAGGATTACCCCACAAATTTGTGAGATTTTCATTGAATTTCCAATGTTTATCAACTTACCAAAGTTCCGATAGGTTCTCCTGCAACGATTCGTTTTAGGTTGCCGGGCGTATTCATATTAAAGACGATGATGGGTAGGTTGTTTTCCTGACAAACCGTAAAGGCTGTCATATCCATTACATTCAAGCGATTCATCAAGACATCGGCAAAGGAGATGGATTCAAATTTTTGTGCGCTTTTATTTTTCTCCGGGTCAGCATTATAGATGCCGTCTACTCTCGTTCCTTTTAAAACAACATCTGCATCAATTTCTATTGCTCTCAGGGAGGCTGCAGTATCTGTGGTAAAAAAAGGATTTCCGGTTCCTGCTGCAAAAATTACAATTCTGTTTTTCTCCAAATGCCTAATGGCTTTTCGTCGAATAAAGGGTTCACAAACTTTGTTTATTTCCAATGCAGATTGTAATCGCGTTGAAATTCCTGCTCTTTCCAGAGCATCTTGCAGCGCCATTCCGTTTATGACGGTTGCTAACATGCCCATGTAATCTCCATGTGCCCGGTCCATTCCGCCCGCTTCGGCTTGAACCCCGCGAAAGATATTACCCCCTCCGATCACGATAGCTAACTGAACACCGGTTGCTGCAACATCCGCAATTTCGCGCGCAAAGGCAGTGATCACATCCTGATCTATTCCAAAGGGTTTATCACCCATAAGGGCTTCTCCGCTGAGCTTTAATAAAATTCTTTTGTATTTCACGGCTGATATATGTTTCGTTAAGGCAAAAAAAAAGAGAATGAAACATTCTCTTTTTTTGAATTCTTATCTTGACCCTAATTGAACCCTTCTGAATCCGGTAATTTTTAGATTGGGGTTGGTCTCTTTCAGGAATTGAGCAACTGTTTTGGACGCGTCTTTTACAAAGTCCTGATTCAATAAGGTGTTTTCTTTGTAGAACTTATTGAGTTTACCCATTGCAATTTTTTCCAGCATGGCTTCTGGTTTTCCTTCCTGACGGGCTTGTTCTTTGCCGATTTCAATTTCTTTTTGAACAATAGTTGCATCTATGCCATCCTGATCTACAGCCAGAGGACTCATTGCCGCAATTTGCATGGCAATATCTTTTCCTATGGCATCAATCGCAACGCCATCGGTTCCACTGAAGCCGACCATTACGCCAAGTCTTGCCCCAGGGTGTATATAGGTGATGACTTTTTCGCTTTCTAAAGTCTGGTAGGTACCGATTTCGATTTTTTCTCCAATCTTACCGACTGTGTCCAACATCATATCAGATAATTTCAACCCGTTGTGCGCCAGACCTAATAATTCCTCAGTATTTGCAGGATTATGAGCAGTAGCGGCTTGTAACAAGGCTTCGCCATAACCTAAGAAGTCAGAGTTTTTAGCTACGAAATCGGTTTCGCAATTTAACTCAAGAATAACGCCTTTGCTACCATTGGTTGTTGCCAGGATGGCGCCTTCGCTTGCAACCCGGTCCGCACGGGAAGCTGAAACTTTCTGACCTTTCTTGCGAAGCAATTCAATTGCTTGGTCAAAATTACCTTCGGCTTCAATTAAGGCCTTTTTACAATCCATCATGCCGGCACCTGTTTGCTGGCGGAGTTTGTTTACTTCTTGAGCAGAGATATTCATAAGTATCTGATTTTCTTTTCCGGTGCAAAAGTACCCTTATTCCGGGATTTTACCAAGAAATTATAACAACCCTGGTTTCAATCTGTTTTGTAATTCGATGGATTTTGAAATGTCATAAAAATAATTTAGGTTTGCCAAAATTATGATTACAGCTTCTGAGGAAAATTATTTAAAGTCAGTCTTTAAATTATCTGAAAAAGATAAGTCCGTTAGTACAAATGATCTCGCACAATCACTCGGTACTACGCCTGCATCTGTCTCAGATATGGTGAAAAAACTCAGCGAAAAAAAACTCCTGGCTCATCAGCCTTATAAAGGGGTTAAACTTACTCAGGCCGGTAAGAAAATTGCCCTGGATATTGTTCGAAAGCACAGGTTGTGGGAAGTTTTTTTAACTCAAACACTCGAGATGAAGTGGGATTCTGTGCATGAAATTGCTGAGCAGTTGGAGCATATTCAATCTCAAGATCTGATTCGGAAGTTGGATGCTTTTTTGGGATATCCAAGGTTTGACCCTCATGGAGATCCAATTCCGGATGAAAATGGGAAAATCGAAGAGCGAAAAACCATTTTACTTGGAGAGGCGAAAAAAGGGGCAGTATTACTTCTGGCTGGTGTTCTCACGGATAATTCAGATTTTCTGCAATATTTGGATCAACAGCAGGTCCGAATTGGTAGTCGGTTGACGGTTTTGGAAATTTTACCCTTCGACAAATCTGTTTCCTTATCGACCGGAAAAAAGCAAATTACCTTTAGTGCCTTGGTTTGTCAGCAATTGTTAATGATGGAGGAAGTATGAGTGTCGCAAAATTTTGTTCCGCCATAGTATACAGTTCTTCCAAATTTATCCCGGGGCTTTGGGGAATTATGATAATATCCCTATTTACCTGGTCTTGTGAAACCAAATCAACTTCTCAAGTGAACAAGCCCAAAATCCTTGTAACAACGCTAATGCTACAGGAAGGTATTGCTTTTATCACGGAGGGATATGCAGAAGTTTATGTTCTTATGGGGCCAGGGGTAGATCCCCATTTATATAAACCAACGCCTGAGGATCTTCGGAAAATGCGAGAAGCCGATATTCTTATTCTCAATGGTCTGCATTTAGAAGGGCGTCTATCCGAAATCACCAAAGCCTTAAATAAAGATAAAAAAGTTTATTATCTATCAGATTACATTCCCGCCTCGGAGATTCTTTATTCCGGGGATATTGCCACTTCACCGGATCCGCATATTTGGATGGCTCCTACTTTATGGGCAACAGGAATGAAGGCACTGGGAAGAGCACTTGGTGCAGAGTTTAAACAGGATTCTATTCTTTCAAGCCGGGGCGACCTTTACGCTGATAGCCTGATGCGTTTAAATGCTGAGATTCAGGCCGGCTTAAATAGGATTCCTCCTTCAAACAGGGTATTGGTGACTTCTCATGATGCATTTAGATATTTCGGTAAAGCTTATAATTGGGAGGTAAAGGGACTTCAGGGTATTTCTACCTCTTCGGATATTGGAATACGAGAGGTAAGAGATTTGGTGAGTTTTCTTTGTCAAAGGCGACTTCCGACCGTTTTTCCGGAGTCCTCAGTTTCGATCCGAAATTTAGAAGCTGTCGTTCGGGCCTGCAAACAGAAAGGCCATTTGGTAGAGACCGGCCCGCATTTGTACACAGATGCCCCTGGCAATGCAGGAACGCCCGAGGGCACTTATTCCGGGATGCTTAAATACAATCAGGAAATCCTTTCACAATGGCTTCAAACGAGATAATATCTAATGCGCTTGAAATACATTCCCTTACCGTTCGGTATGGAAATACGATTGCCTTGCATCAGGTGAATGCTTCGTTAAAAGTCGGTGAAATGGTGGCCTTGGTTGGCTATAATGGCTCCGGTAAATCTTCCTTGATGAAGGCAATTCTTAATCTTACACCGTTTGAGGGACGAATTACTGCTTGGGGGAAGTCCGTGTCTGAGGTTTTATCCAAAGTGGCTTATGTGCCTCAGCGCGCCGCTGTGGATTGGAAATATCCAGCAACTGTCAAAGATATTGTGTCCATGGGACGGTATCAACCCGGCCTATTTACACAGCGCACCTCTTCTGAAGATGCTAAGGCTGTTGATTCAGCTATCGTGCAGGCCGGCCTTCAGGACTTGCAACATCGAATGATAGGAGAATTGTCAGGTGGGCAACAGCAACGCGTCTTTATTGCAAGGGCTATGGCAAGACAGGCTGACTTGTTTTTAATGGATGAGCCTTTTGCCGGTGTCGATATGAAAACCGAAGATGCTATTTTTGACATTCTCCAGAGCCTTCAGAAACAGGGTAAAACACTCTTGATTATTCATCATCAAATAGACCAGGTGATAAAGTATTTTGAACAGGTATGGAAACTTCAGGAAGGCAAATTAGAGACGGGAAGTGTTGAGGCGATATTGGGACAGCGAAACAAATGAGTGAGTTTGCAACCATATTCTGGGTTTTGGCCGGGCTAACATTGATGGGTATGGCCAGCGCCTGGACGGGATTATTATTAAGTCTGAAGGGGGATGTGTTGAGTGGGGATGTCATTGCACATGGCGTATTACCGGGTATCGCTTTGTCTTTTATCGGTTTTGAAAGTAAAGAAATTTATTATTTGATGCCGGGGGCTTTGTTAAGTGGTTGGCTAACCCTTGAGGCCAGAGATTGGTTGGTTCGACAGGCAGGTATTCGTTCGGATACAGCATCTGCTATGGCATTGTCTGTTTCCTATGGGTTGGGAATCGTTGGAATGAGTTATATCCGATATGGAGGGAAAGGCAGTCAATCCGGCCTGGATCGCTTTTTATTCGGAAGTGCCGCAACAATTTTGCCTGAGGAAATTCTCTTTTCCTCTCTTTTAATGGTCTTGATTTTGGGAATCATTCTCTTTAAATGGAAAGAAATATTTTTAATCTACTTTGATAAGGATTGGGCAAGGGCAGTGGGCTTTAATCCCAACCGGGCCGATCGCTTGCTTACCCTCATGACTTTAATTTGTGTGGTAACAGGGATTCAAATGGCGGGCGTTGTCTTGATGTCCTCTTTTCTGATAGCCCCTGCGGTTGTTGCTTCTATATTTGTTCGTCATTTTTATCAAAGAGTCTTTTTTGTGGCATTGGTCTCTGCTGTGGCAGTATTTGCCGGCTCCTGGACTTCTGCTTTTTTTTCTAACATGCCTACAGGACCATGGGTAGTCGTTTATCTCTCGCTTATGGCATTTGGTGGAATGGTCTGGCGTCGAATTTTTCGGCATAGCGTATGATGGATGCACTTTGGATATTGATAACAGCTTGTCTTGTTGCAGTAGTTTGTGCCCTGCCGGGATCCTTGTTAATGCTGAAGCGACAGTCCTTGATGGGAGATGCGATTGCGCATGCGGCTCTGCCGGGCGTTTTTCTGGCTTTCTTTTTTAGTGGTGATCGTTCCCCCGCCTACTTAATCCCGGGAGCCGCCTTGAGCGGGTGGGGGGCTGCTCAATTAAGTTCCTGGTTAATTCGAAAACAAAACCTTGGTTCGGATGCCGCCTTGGGGCTCGTCTTTACCTTTCTTTTTGCTGTAGGGGTTATTTTAATTTCCTTTTTTGCGAGGCAGATAGATTTGGATTTGGATTGTGTCCTCTATGGAGATATTGTCTGGATTCCTTTGGAGCGTTTTTATGTGGATACGACGGACATGGGCCCACTTGCCGTATGGATTTTAAGCGGAACACTTTTGTTGTTTTGCCTAATGCTTTGGAAAGGTTGGAAGGGGTGGTATCTTACCACTTTTGATCCTTTATTTGCTCAAGCCATTGGGTTCAATATAGGTGCTTGGAATTCTCTACTGATGGGCATGGTCTCCCTTGCCACTGTCGTTTGTTTTAGGTCCGTTGGTTCTGTTTTGGTGATTGCCTTCTTAAGCGTGCCAGCCGCTACTGCGGCTTTATACGTCAGGCAGCTTAAAACACAACTCATTCATGCCTGCCTATGGGGCGTTCTAAGTGCTTTTTTGGGGTGGGTTCTCGCTTTACCTTTAAATATCTCAGTGGCAGGTGGCATGGCTTGTGCCTCAGCTTTTTGTTTCATTGGTGTTTGGTTTTTTACCAGGAAATTTTTGCCCAGTTACAATCGCTCGCGTTCTAAGAGTTTCGGATAAGCTTGCGTCTCCCGCGATTGACAGCTGATAGTCCTATTTCCAAATCTTGAGTATATTTGACCTTCTATGAACACACATCCGGTAATATTAGCCCTGGAAACTTCAGGCCCTCTATGTTCAGTGGCGCTGATGCGTCAGGACGGGCAATTATTCACCGAAGAAAAAATTGGAGAAAGGATACATGGAGAGGAAATAACCTTAATGATTCTCCGGGTTTTATCGGAAGCTGGTATTGAAGCATCGCATCTCAATGGTGTTGCAGTCTCTTCCGGTCCAGGTTCTTTCACAGGGTTGAGGGTAGGATTGTCAACAGCCAAAGGGCTCTGTATGGCATTAAATATCCCTCTTTTGCAACCCTCTACATTGGAGGGTTTAGCCAAAGAGGCGAGGATGAGAACCAAGCATTCCGGTCCTGTTCTGGCAGTGGTAAAGGCAAGGGTAGGGGAGTGGTATTCCGCGCTGTACCTTGAGGACAACATTCGGGGCGTTGAGGCCCGTAGCATCACCGAATTATCAGAATTAATTCAATCGGTTAAGGATACTGTGCTACTCACCGGTCCGGATATTCAATCCCTAATCGTGGAGATGCCCGTGCTTGAAATGTCCGTTTTGGAAGTACCGCTTTCTTCAAAATGGGTTTTACAATTAGGCATAGAAGAATATCATTCCGGCAGGTTTGCAAATTTGATGCTGGCAGAACCCAATTATATTAAACCCGTTCGAATCACCCGTCCTTCTAGTTTATGAAACCGGTTTTTAATTTTTTTCTTTTTTCATTTCTCCTCCTTTTTGGCGCTTGCGCCGGAGGCGGTAGCCTTTCTTTTCATTCTTCAGATCAGTTCACGCAAATAACAGTTTCTGCAGAAAGTGCTTCTATGCCTATGGACCCATTACAAGTGCGCATTGAGGTTAAAAGTCCTTCATTTAACAGGAGCATTAAGCTTGAGGCAGAAATGAATAGCTTGAACGCTGCTACTTGTTCCGTAGAATGGAAAGATGCCCATACCGCATTTGTTCGTTTGCAAGAAAGAGATGAAACCACCCGTATGGTCGAGGTGATCTCTGATTCCCTTCAGCTGAGTATTCGGTTAATAGATCGAAATGAGTGAGCATATAAAACTGGAGCCTCTGCATCGTAACAACTGGGAAAATTATGCACAATTAGCTGTTCCTCCGGAATCCTCATCTTATTTACAGTCCAATCTTTTTGTGATTGCCCGCAGTACTTTTGAAGGGTTAAAGCTCTTCGGAATTCTGAACGGCACTTTGCCGGTTGGTCTGATGGCAACATATCAAAAGGATGCTTTACTTTGGATCTCCCATATCATGGTGGATGGGAGGTATCAGCAAAGAGGGTATGGTTCAAAGGCCTTGACTTTATTACAAATTGATCCCAGCATAGCACGCTTCTCTGAAATTCGAACCGGGGTAATTAAAGAGAATATCCCAGGTCTTCGTTTTTTTATGGAAAACGGTTTTGTCCCCATGCACGAGATGCCGGATGGGGAAATTATTTTGCAAAAGGTAAAATAATGGATAGGCGTTTTGAATTTTAAGTATATGATTATGAGTAAATAAGAAATTATTTTTACAAGAAATGAAACCTTTGAATCCAAATATATGTATATACATTTAAATTAACAGAACATATATGAAACACGTAATGAAAAGTATCCTCATGAGCGCAGTAGTATTACTGACCGGAATGGCCACAGTAACTGCTGGTGGAAACGACAACGCTTACAAAGTTGCAACCGATAAAAGCGAGCTATCCTGGCAAGCAAAAAAAGTGACAGGTGCACACAATGGATTCGTAAAAATTAAAGAAGGTCAGTTGCTCTCAGACGGTAAAAAGCTTGTGGGTGGTAAATTTGAAATTGACATGAATACCATCACTGTTGACGACATTAAAGATGAAACTTACAATGGAAAACTATTGGGTCATCTTAAATCTGATGATTTCTTCTCCGTTGATAAATTCTCCTCTGCTGTTTTGGAAATCAAATCTTCCAAGAATGTAAAAGGTGATCAATACGAAGTTAATGGCATATTGACCATTAAAGGTATTTCTAATCCAATCACTTTCCCAGCCACCATTAAGATGACAGATAAAAGCATCGTTGCGGTTGCCCAAGTGACGGTTGATCGTACTAAATATGATATCAAATACGGTTCTGCAAGTTTCTTTGAAGGAATTGGAGATAAAGCCATCGAAGATACTTTTCGTATGGATGTTAAAATATCTGCTCAGAAATAATTAGCAAAAGTTAAATAGGAACGACCGGGTGCATACACTCGGTCGTTTTTTTGTTTAGTCATGAAGCACTGAATCTATTCAAAAGGGTAAGGCAAAAAAGCTTATCTTTGTACGAAGAGGTTATGTCTAGTATAGAAATCAAATCCGGTTTTCCTGAATGCCAAACTTGCAGTTGCAAAAAGGATGGCATTTTCGCACATTGTGCTTTAGAGGAGCTTGAAGTCATTACTTCGAATAAATCCTGTACTACTTATAAAAGGGGGCAAGCGATATTCCAGGAGGGAAACAAGCCTTTCGGGATATTTTGTTTAACGGAGGGGAAAGTCAAAATTACAAAAATCGGAAGTGAAGGGAAGGAGCAGATTGTTCGTTTTGCCAAGCCAGGTGATACACTTGGGTATAGAGCCTTGATGTCCGACACCCGGTATTCTGCCTCTGCAATTGCATTAGAGGAGTGTAAGGCTTGCTTTATCTCTTCCCATGATTTTAACGAGTTGATTTCAAAAAATTACCTTGTTGCCAAAGATATGATGCGCATGCTCTCCAATGCCCTCGCAGATGCGGAAAATTCCTTGGCGCATCTGGCAACAAAGCCTGTAAGGGAACGCATTGCAGAAGCCCTGATTTTGTTAATGCGTATGTATGGAAAACCGAATGAAAAGCAATTTTCCATTTCTCTGTCCCGGGAGGATTTAGCCAGCATGGTAGGGACCGCCAAAGAGACCGCTATTCGTTTTTTATCTGAACTTAAAGATGAGGAGATAATTTCTACTCACGGTTCTAATATTACCATTTTGAATCCGGATGAGTTGGTTAAAATCAGCCAGATGTATGATTAACGGCTGAGTTTGTTTGTATTTTCGGATATTACTTTTATACATTTCGCATTAATTTTCCTTTGCTATCAAATTAGCACAGCGTTGAATTTATTGCTGAATTTTCCACATCATTTTTTTTAGTGATAATTATCATTTAAATCCAAATCCGATTCTATTTGTTTTGTAAATACTTTCAGGGTTTCATGGAAATAGCTAAAGATTACTTATTAGAGTTAATCCGAAAAGAAGGAATAGTAGCTGCTTACGACCCTCAGGAGGTATTGTTTCATAAAGGAGAGGTTCCTGAATTTTTGTTTTACATAAGAAATGGAACAGTTGTTTTAATAGAAGCCTCAGATCCCGTGCATCCTGTGGCTCAATTTTCAATGGGAAATTTAATTGGCGTGCACGAACTTATTACAGGTGCTACTTATCGTTTTTCTGCGATTACAGAAATTTCATCTTCTTTGATGATGATGAATAAAGATCGTTTTGAGGATTTATTTCAGCATGATGTCACATTCCGGATGTCCGTTGTAAAATTAATTTCTTCTGAAATGACCGGCATGAAAGGAAGCTACGAATAGAATGGAGATAGCGCGTTTAAAATTTTAATCCAACAGATTTAATTTGTTCGAAAAAATTTATCGTACGGATTTTATATTACGCTCTCCTGGTAAAAAGATTTCAGACGCTTCGCCTGACTTTCAGGCAAGTATTCGCTCTTTAAAATAAAGTCACAAATGTTGCGAATTAAATGATTCGGATAGGCATTGTATCCCGATGGAATTAGTTTGCTTAGGACAATAAAATCCGACTTGACCTGATCTTTTCGATTGAAGAAGAAAGGAAGATAATAGCAGGTGGATGCTCTCACAAATCTAACCTCAATATTGTCCGGCCATGTTTCCACAGCTTTGTCCATTTTGCTCAGGGCCGAGTTGGCAATATTCCATTTATCATTCGGCCAGATGGCATTTTTTGCGCGTATGGCTTCCAGCGCAGCGAGGTAGGCAGAGGCTTCCGGTTTGAAATCGGATTGTATCGTCTTAAAGTAATTTTCCCCTTTTTCCAACATAGTTTTATCTTCAACTGCGAGATAAAAATATACCCGACCTAGGGTGAGTTTGCCTTTCGCATCCAACTTCCCGGATTTTTGAAGATATTCAAGGCCTTTTAATACGGTTTTTAAAGAATCCGCTTCCTGGTCTTTGGCCATCAATTTACTGAATGCCAGATTCAGTGAAAGGATCATCAAGACAACATAGAAGGTCTGGAGAATCTTAAGCATAATAAAAATAAATATAATAAATTATATTACAAATCTATCGTACACGAGACAGCGGGACAAGAATAGGGATTTTTGCCAATTGGAAATTCTTATTCTTTTGGTAAATAATTCCTGAACCGGTCGGGTTCTGATTTTTCTGAATAG
>CANHCC010000085.1 GCA_947459115.1 Bacteroidota bacterium
GACTTAAAACAAAATGAGCAAATTGTTTCCGGGGTGTCAGCCGAACAAATTCGCCGTAGTCCAGATAGAGATGCTGCGGAGGTGATTCGTCGTTTGCCCGGGGTTACCTTATCCGATGGTCGCTATGCCATGATCCGGGGACTGAATGAAAGATACAATACCGTTTTATTAAATGGAGGTCCGGCTCCAGCTGCTGAAGCGGATACCAAAGCCTTTTCGTTTGATTTGGTTCCCTCCGGATTAATTAGCCGCATGATGATTGTTAAAACCGCTTCAGCAGAGCATCCGGGAGAAATGGCTGGGGGTATGGTTAAGGTGGAAACTCAAGCCATGCCAGAAGGGAATGCTTGGCAGGTGGGCCTTAGCCTGGGTTCTCGTCAATATACCACGCTTCAGAATTTTTCTAGTTACGAAGGTTCTCCTTCAGATTTCTTGGGTATCGATAATGGCAGCAGGGCATTACCCTCCTGGTTTCCTTCCCACATTAATACCGTTAAAAACAATGAATTTCTGAGTGGGGTAAGCAAGAGCCTTCCGAATACCTGGGCGGTACAAAATCAAACAGCCATTCCGGATCCTAGATTGTCTGTAACATTTACACACAAAGCAAATCTAAAGAAACTTACTTTCGGGACTACCCAGGGATTGACTTACAGCCTTGCCTCGCTTCATAATACCATTGAGCGATACAATTATAACGCATTTAATCAGACTACACAGAAGAGCGATACTATCTATCATTTTACGGATAATCAATTTACCCGAAATAGCAGGGTAGGGGTCATGAGCAATTATTCTTTACTCTTTCCTTCTGGACAAAAGCTGGAGTGGAGAAATCTCTTAAATCAATCTGGTTCTTCGGCAACTACTGTGCGTACCGGACGCAATTTGGAAGAGGGATCTGATGTCCGCAACTATTCTTTGGGCTGGCAACAAAGAGGATTGTTCAGCTCACAGCTATCCGGTCTGCATCCAATTCGAAAAGATAAGACTGAAATAAATTGGCAATTGGGCTATGCATACAGCAGGATGCAGGAGCCTGATCTTAAGCGGGTGCGAACCATTCGTCCTTTAACGGCTTCAGAGAGTCAGCCTTATCAAGTGGTGATTCCTCCTTCCGCATCCACTTTAGATGCTGCGAGATTTTTTTCTGATAGTAAGGAGCAGGTCATTTCAGGTCAGGCACAAATCGAACATAAATTCGGTGGAAAAGAGGAAGACAGACCCATTAAAATTCGCAGTGGAATCTGGACAGAAATGAAGTCCCGGTCCTTTCAGGCAAGATGGATGTCCTATAAAAGGGGAAACAATAGTTCTTTTAATTATGACCTGAGTACTCAGCCTCTGGAGACGATATTCTCTGAATCTAATATAGATCCAGTCTCTGGGTTTGTCCTGGCGGAAGGGACGAATCCGAGTGATCAATATGAGGCTTCTAATCAGAATATTGCTGGCTTTGTGTATGGGTCATTTCCCGTAACCTATTGGTTGACTTTGCAAGGGGGATTGCGTTCTGAATTTAATCGGCAGCAGTTGAGTAGCCGGGATTATAATGACCGTGGGGTAGAGGTTGATAATCCGATATTATTCTGGCTTCCCTCCGGAAATGCTACGGTAAAGATTACCGAAAAGGCTATGGTTCGGGGCGCGGCCTGCATCACCGTGAATCGTCCGGAATTCAGAGAACTAGCGCCTTTTGCGTATTATGATTTTGCCTTTAACAATGTATTGTATGGGAATCCGGATTTAAAAACGCCGACGATTCAGAATTTGGATATTCGATGGGAATATTATCCAGAGACCGATGAATATCTGCATGTGGGTTTATTTCATAAGACATTTCAAAATCCTATAGAACAATTTTTTGTGCCTGGCACTGGTTCTGGTGGTACGCGCAATTTTACTTTTAACAATGCAGAGAAGGCTTCCAGTATTGGGGTAGAGGCAGAAGTGAGCAAATCTTTTCGGAAGTGGACGAAGCTTCCTATTCTGAAGGATATGGGTGCTTTGTTGAATGCCAGTATAATTCAAAGTGAAGTCAATCTGGGAGCGGCTTCCAGAGGACAATTACAGGTTCGACCGATGCAAGGACAAGCACCGTATGTAATAAATACCGGCTTACTGTATTCAGCGGATTCGGCTGGACTCAGAGTAAGTCTTCAGTACAATGTCTATGGCAGGAGATTATTTGCCGTAGGTACTTTTGGTACACCGGATATATACGAAATGCCAAGACACTTAGTGGATGTAACAGTCAGTAAATCTATTAGTAAAAGAATAGATATGCGATTGTCTGTGCAGGATTTGCTCAATGCCCGATTCTACTTAAAGCAAGATTCTAATGAAGATGGCAAAATTTCTGATGCCGATGAGTTAGTGCTAGATACTCGAAGGGGAAGGTATATTACCCTGGGAGTCAATATTCGTTTGTAAACAATTATATTAATTATAACCATATGAAAAAAGTCCTTTTATTCAGCCTCGCAGCGATGATGCTAGTACTCAGCACCGCTTGTAAGAAAGACGAACCCGCTCCTGCAGCAGGGAACAACAACAGCAACACAAACACCGGAGTGGAAGTCCAGGGAGACATCACTTCAAGCACTACCTGGACAGCCAGCAAAAAGTACACAATCAAAGGATTTGTGTATGTAAAATCAGGCGCTACCTTAACCATTGAACCTGGAACCGTCATCTTAGGAGACAAAGACTCGAAGGGAACTTTAATCATTGAAAGAGGCGCAACCATTAATGCTGCAGGAACATCTGCTCAACCCATTGTATTTACTTCTGCTCAGGCAAAGGGTAGCCGTAATTATGGAGATTGGGGAGGTATTATTATCTGTGGTAAAGCGCCTGTGAATCTTCCCGGTGGCGAAGGCGTAATTGAAGGAGGCGTAAATGTTTCGTTCGGGGGTACTGATCCTGCTGACAATTCAGGTACTTTGAAGTATGTCCGCATAGAATTTGGAGGGATTGCGTTCCAGCCTAACAACGAGATTAACGGTCTTACTTTAGGGGGCGTAGGTTCTGGTACTACCATCGATCATATTCAGGTTTCTTATTCTGGAGATGATGCCTTTGAGTGGTTTGGTGGAACTGTGAATGCAAAATATTTAATTTCCCATCGTAACTGGGATGATGATTTTGATACTGATAATGGATTTATTGGTAAAGTTCAGTTTGGTCTGATTTTAAGAGACCCCAATGTAGCCGATCAGTCTGGCTCGAATGGCTTTGAATCGGATAATGATGGACAGGGTACAGACGCAACGCCATTCACAGCCCCTGTGTTCAGCAATGTATCTGTCTTTGGACCCTTAAAAACTTCTACCACCACCGTGGATGCCAATTACAGAAGAGCGGCTCATATTCGCAGAAATTCCCGCACTTCCATTTATAACTCCCTTTTGACAGGTTTCCCTACTGGCTTATTGGTAGATGGCAGCAAGTGTGAGACCAATGCCACCAATGGGACATTGAAAATACAGAAATCCATCCTGGCAGGATGTGCCACCAACTTCGCCGTTGCCAGCGGCAGTACCTGGGATCTTGCGGCCTGGTTTAACACTACCGCATTTACTAATACCACTTTAGCCGATTACACTACCCTGAGTATTACAGATGCCTTCACCCTGAATGCACCGGTATTGTTGCCAGGTACGGGTTCTGTTTTATTATCCGGTGGTGATTTTACTCAGGCGCCCTTAAATGATGCCTTCTTCACAGCCGTTACTTATCGCGGTGCTTTCGGCACCGAAAACTGGACTTCCGGCTGGGCGAATTTTGACCCACAGAATACGGAGTATTAATCGCTTGCACCAAGCGGGCGGCTGGCGGTGCGTCGGAAAGGCTTGCTGCAAGCAGTAATCCCTTCAGACTGCCGCAGGCAGAAAAATCAATGCCATAGTTAGGATTGAATGGTGAAAAGCCGCTCTGGAAACGGGGCGGCTTTTTTGCTTGCACCAAGCGGGCGGCTGGATTGTGCGGCTGCAAAGCTTGGCGCAAGCAGTAAGTATTTATTTCAGCCGTTGGCAGAAGATCCACCCCCGGTTTGCAGCAAGCTTCCCGCCCACATTGCCCCCGCTTGCTTGCCGCAAACCTTCTTCCGTTTGCAGCAAACCCCGTATCTTTGCCCCTTATTTGACGCATATGACGGAGATTGCTAAAATTTACAACCCTGCCGAAACGGAGGATAAATGGTATCAATACTGGATGGATCAGGATTTTTTTCGGTCGGTTCCGGATGAAAGAGAGCCTTACACCATCGTCATCCCTCCACCCAATGTGACCGGTATTCTCCACATGGGGCATATGCTCAACAATACCATTCAGGATGTGCTCATCCGCCGCAAACGCATGCAGGGCTACAATGCCTGCTGGGTGCCGGGGACGGACCACGCCTCCATCGCGACCGAAGCGAAAGTGGTCGCTATGTTGAAAGAAAAAGGCATTGATAAAAAAGATATTTCCCGGGAGGAATTTCTGAAATATGCCTGGGAATGGAAAGAAAAATATGGCGGCATTATCCTCGAACAGCTGAAAAAATTGGGTTGTTCCTGTGATTGGAGTCGTACCCGGTTTACCATGGAGGAAGACCTCTCTGCTGCGGTGATTGAAGTCTTCGTGGATCTATTTCGCAAGGGCTATATCTACCGCGGTATACGCATGGTGAACTGGGACCCAAAAGGATTGACGGCGGTTTCGGATGAGGAAGTGATCCGGAAAGAAGTGCCAGGCAAATTGTATTATGTCAGGTATCCCCTGCTTGGTCAAGCAGGAAAACATTTGACCGTCGCAACTACCCGTCCTGAAACCATTTTGGGTGATACCGGCATCGCGGTGCATCCGGAGGACGAACGCTACAAACATCTGGTCGGGCAGAAAGTTCTGGTGCCTTTTACCGGACGGGAAGTACCGATCGTGGCGGACAGTTATATTGACCCGGCCTTTGGGACCGGTTGCCTCAAGGTGACCCCGGCTCATGATATCAACGACTATGAAATCGGACTGAGACACAACCTCAAAGCCATTGATACCCTGAATCCGGATGGCACCATGAGCGAAGCCGCTGGTCGCTATATCGGAGAAGATCGCTTTGTTGTCCGGAAGAAAATTGCAAAAGATTTAGAGGCCGAAGGACTACTGGAAAAAGTAGAAGACATGGTTCACTCCGTCGGATTTTCAGAACGCACCGATGCCGTGATTGAACCCCGTTTGTCTTTGCAGTGGTTTGTAAAAATGAAAGACATCTCCGGCAAAGCCCTGGAGGCTGTGATGGAAGAAGAGGTGGTATTGATTCCAAATAAGTTCAAGAATACCTACCGCCATTGGATGGAGAATGTCAAGGACTGGTGTATTTCCCGACAGCTCTGGTGGGGACAAAGAATTCCGGCGTGGTATTTGCCGGATGGAAGTTTTGTGGTTGCCCAGACCGAATCAGAAGCCTTAAGTCTTGCTCGCACTCAGTCTGGAAACGAAGCCCTGACCCTTCAGGATTTAAGGCAGGATGAAGATTGCCTGGATACATGGTTCTCCTCCTGGCTCTGGCCTATCTCTGTATTCGATGGGTTTAAAAACCCGGATAATAAAGATATCAATTATTATTATCCCACCAATGACCTGGTTACCGCCCCGGAAATTTTATTCTTCTGGGTGGCCCGTATGATTATTGCAGGCTATGAATACAGAGGTGGGAAGCCCTTTAATAATGTTTACCTGACAGGTATTGTCAGGGATAAACTGGGGCGTAAAATGAGCAAGTCCCTGGGGAACTCCCCCGACCCATTGGAGTTGATTAAGAAATACTCTGCAGATGGGGTAAGATTTGGCATGTTGCTCTGTTCTCCTGCCGGAAATGATTTATTATTTGACGAGAGTTATTGCGAGCAGGGCCGGAACTTTGCCAATAAAGTCTGGAATGCTTTCCGTTTGGTGAAAGGTTGGGAGGCAGAAGAAAAGCCTGCACGGGAGATTGAAACTCTGGCCATAGACTGGATGGGCGCTCGCATTGCAGAAGCCACCGGAGAAGTTCATGAACTCATGGAAAAATTCCGGGTTTCCGATGCTCAGATGGTGATCTATAAATTGATCTGGGATGATTTCTGTGCCTGGTATCTGGAGATGGTGAAACCCCCACTTGGGGAGAAAATTTCTGCAGATACTTTAGACAAGACGACCCGCCTGTTTGAAGCCCTGATGCAACTTGTGCATCCCTTCATGCCATTTATCACAGAAGAGATCTGGCATGGCCTGAAACCCAGGACAGACCAGGATTGCATCATGCTGAGCCGCCTGAGAAATCTGACGGTGAAACCCGAAAATGTGCCCATGTTGCCCCGGATGCGTCACCTCCAGAAAATTATTGGTGAGCTAAGGGCCTTGCGTCAATCTCGTAATCTGTCTGCAAAAGAAAAATCGCCCTTGTTTGTAAGGACCAAGACCCAGTTTAACAGTCGGGAAGAATTGTGTCTGAAGAAATTTTTGCCGATTGACACTTTGGAATACACTGAGGATAAAGTAGGGGAGTCTTTATACCTGATGGTAGATCAGGATGAATTCTTTGTGCCGTTTGGGGGCAATGTAGATGCTGAAGCCGAGCGGGAAAAATTGGAGAAAGAGTTAGCGCATCAGGAGGGCTTTTTGAAATCTGTGATGGGCAAGTTGGGAAATGAGAAATTCATGGCCAATGCCAAGCCGGAAGTCATCGCTGCTGAGGAGAAAAAGAAGGCTGATGCTGAGGCAAGGATAGCGGTGATTAAAGGCGCATTGGGTAAGTAACTTACTTCCGGCAAGTAACTTACCGGGGGTAAGTTACTTACCTTTCTTCTCATACACCACCTCGTTTTCCTCCAGGATGCTGTCCAGCATGGGTTTGGGCAGGTATTTCCGGTCGAACACATCCACTTTGAAGGGTAGGTAACTTTCCTGAAAGGCAGAGGCCTTTCGGGGCAAATCTATTTCGCCCTGATCGTTCCCGGCGACCATCAAATCCAGGTCACTCCCATCATGTGCTTTTCCCGTGACTCGGCTTCCAAAGGCTCTTGCCTCTTCAATCTCGGGGAAACGATTCAAAATGGAAGTTAATGTTTCTCGATGTCTGTCTTTAAGAAGCATGAGGAGTCCTAATTTTATAGAAAAATTTAATTAGAGAGCCACTTTCTGAAATGGGTCGTATCCGGGATTGGCCTCATGTTTTTATCTCGCTACTATTCAATCTTCTAAATTGCGAATCTTTCCTATACCCTTTATTCTCCTCCCGATTCCCGCCCTTTTTCCCTATCTTTACAGTCCATAAGCACACCTTATGGAATTCTCTCCCAGATATATTTTTGTCACCGGAGGCGTGACCTCCTCCCTCGGAAAAGGCATCGTCTCCGCTTCTCTTGCCAAACTCCTGCAAGCCAGAGGCTACCGGGTAACCATCCAAAAATTTGATCCTTATATCAATGTAGATCCGGGAACGCTAAACCCTTATGAACACGGAGAATGTTTCGTCACCGAAGATGGCGCCGAAACCGATTTGGATCTCGGGCACTATGAAAGATTCTTAAATGTACCGACCTCACAGGCAAATAATGTGACCACCGGGCGTATTTATGAACATGTCATTAAGGAAGAACGCGCGGGAAAATATCTGGGTAAAACCGTGCAGGTCATTCCTCATATCACGGATGAAATTAAACGCCGTATGCGTCTCCTGGGTGAAACCGGGAATTTTGATATTGTCATTACTGAAATAGGCGGCACCGTTGGAGACATTGAATCGCTTCCTTATGTTGAAGCCGTTCGTCAATTAAAGTACGAACTCGGCCCTCAGCATAGTCTGGTCATTCACTTGACCCTTGTACCCTGGCTCAATGCTGCAGGTGAGCTCAAAACTAAGCCTACTCAGCATTCTGTTAAGATGTTACTCGAATCCGGCGTTCAACCGGATATTCTGGTCTGTCGTACCGAGCATCCTTTGTCTAAAGAAATTCGGGCGAAGATTGCCCTCTTCTGTAATTTGAAAGTCAGTGAGGTTATTGAGAGCATAGATGCCGATACCATTTACGATGTGCCTTTACTCATGCGTAAAGAAAAACTCGATAAAGTGGTTTTATCCCATTTTAAACTTGCGTCCAAACAAGAGCCCGAACTGACCGAATGGGTAGAGTTTTTAAGCCGCTTAAAGAATCCCTTAGACGAAGTTCATATTGGCCTTATTGGGAAATATGTAGAACTTCGGGATGCTTACAAATCCATTCAGGAAAGTTTCGTTCATGCAGGTGCAGAAAATCGGTTGAAAGTTGTAGTGCACAGCATCCACTCCGAGCACATCACAGAAGGCAATGTCTCCAGGATGCTGGCTCATCTTGATGGAATTTTAGTTGCACCGGGCTTTGGTGAAAGAGGTATTGAAGGCAAAGTCCTTGCCGTGCAATATGCCAGAGAAAAGAAAATACCCTTCCTGGGTATTTGTCTGGGTATGCAAATGGCCGTGATTGAATTCGGCAGGAATGTTTTAAAACTAAAAGATTGTGCTTCTAGTGAAATGAATCCCAAGGCAAAGAACCCGGTGATTGATCTAATGGAAGAACAAAAGAAAATCACGAAAATGGGGGGCACCATGCGTTTGGGCGCCTATCCCTGCGAGGTACTCAAAGATTCTAAAGCTGCCAAAGCCTACAAAAAATCTCGTATTTCGGAGCGCCATCGTCATCGCTATGAGTTCAACAATGCCTACAGAGAATCCTATCAAAACGCCGGCATGATTTTTTCCGGTATTAACCCCGAGAGCAACCTGGTTGAAATCGTGGAATTACCTGATCATCCCTTTTTCGTTGGTTGCCAGTTCCACCCCGAGCTCAAAAGCACGGTCGAAAATCCTCATCCCCTGTTTGTGTCCTTGGTCAAAGAGGCCTTCCAGTTCAAAGCCAGAAATTTACCGGTATAATTCTCGACCGCAAAGCACGTAAAGACCCGCAAGGAAAAAAGATATCCCTTGCGTTCCCTTGCGTTCTTCGCGGTTCAAAAAATTAACCGCAAGGCACGCAGAGACCCGCAAGGAAAAAGATATCCCTTGCGTTCCCCTGCGCTCTTCGCGGTTCAAAAAATTAACCGCAAGGCACGCAGAGACCCGCAAGGAAAAAAGATATCCTTCGCGTTCCCCTGCGCTCTTCGCGGTTCAAAAAATTAACCGCAAGGCACGCAGAGACCCGCAAAGGAAAAAAGATATCCCTTGCGTCCCTCTGCGCCCCTTGCGGTTGAACCTCTGTGGTTAAAGCCCGTTCACTACTCGTCTGATTCCGTCCTTCAATCTTAGCACATTGAAGTTCATCAGCAACCCTAATTTGAAATTGCCTAATTTGAGGTAACTGATGGTTTGTGCAAGATGAATGTCATTCAGTTCTTTCACGGCTTTTAGTTCTACCACTACCTTGCCTTCCACCAAAAGATCCAGCTTGTAGCCACATTCAATCCTTACCCCCTCAAAGTAAACAGGCATCGGTCTTTCCTTTTCCACCCATAGTCCATTTTTACTCAGCTTGTAATACAAGCATTCCTGATAGGCATTTTCTAAAAGCCCCGGTCCAAGCGCGGTGTGCACTTCCATGGCACTGCCCACCACCCATTTTGAAATTTCGTTTTCGGTCATCATAAAGTTGTTTTTTTAGTACCCACGCAAGTTAAGACCCAACCTTATGCAGTTTCCGGACAGTTTCCTCCTAAATATGTCACATTTTCAAACCGTTTCCCCCCTTTTAACCTACCCAACCTGCATCTTTTTTCCTACTTTTGCACCTTAATTCTAATTCCGAATGGACAGAAATTCCCTTATCGGTTTCGCCCTCGTGGCAGCCATTATGATTACCTGGTTTACTTTCTTTCAGCCTGAACCTGAAGATCTTAACCAGAAGCCCCTTGTCGAAGAAACCACGCCTGCCGATCCATCTGCCAGTGAAGACCCCGGTGCCATTCGTGAATTACCGGACACCACTGCCATACTTTCGGACTCCTTAGCGAATGAAAATCTTAAGGATCTTTACGGTTCTTTTGCTCCCGTCGCCGCCGGCGCCGAAAACATTACAGAAGCCCGCACAGACTTGCTGGACCTCCGATTCTCCTCTAAAGGTGGGCGACTCATCGCAGCTTACCTTAATGAGTTTAAAACATTCAATGATAAACCCTTACCTGTCATTGATGCTAATGATGCCAATCGTTTCAACCTCACCTTCGCCCATGGCAATCGTACCATTAATACCGAAGACCTCTATTTCACCTTACATACCAATGAGGATACCTTGGTTCGGTATAGAGCCGAAGTTGCACCCGGTCGCTATCTCGACATGGTCTATACTTTTCGTAACGGCCGGTACGATATTGGCTTTCGCTCGGAGTTTGTTCAACTCTCGGACCTGATTCGTAACAAACATGTGGAATTTACCTGGGACCTTGCAGTTCCAAGAACGGAAAAAGCCATTGAAAACATGCGTAATCAGTCCACCATCTTCTACCTAAACAGTGATGAAGTTGAATCCCTGAATGCTGCCAGTACTGAAACGGAATCGGAAAACATCAAGACCAATACGAATTGGGTTGCCTATAAAAATCAATTCTTTAGTGCCGTCTTAATTCCGGAAACCCCATTCGAAGAAATTAAA